>JBDKUU010001136.1:0-13105 GCA_039679525.1 Phycisphaerales bacterium
CGCTCGCCGTAGATCGTCTCGTTGTCCTCGTCGACGGTCATCTGGGCGATGATCGGAATGTCGGCGAGACCCGCGACCGCGCGGATGGCGATCAGCAGCTCCTCCGGATTGGAGAAGGTCTCCAGGATCAAGAGGTCCACGCCACCTTCGACGAGGGCCCTGCCCTGCTCCTCGAACATCTCGCCGGCGGTCTTTGGTGTTATCGGGCCGTGCTCCATCAACTCGCAGCCAAGCGGCCCGATGGCGCCGGCGATCAGGACGGCATCCTTCGCAGCCTCCCGCGCGATCCGGGCCCCGGCCCGGTTGATCTGCGAGACCTCGCCCACCAGCCCGAACTTGGACAGCTTCAGGCGATTGGCGCCGAAGGTGTTGGTCTCGATAAAGTCCGCTCCGGCCTCGACATAGCTGTCATGGACGGCGCGAACGATCTTCGAATCGGTCAGGTTGAGCTCGTCGAAGCACCGGTTGAGAAAGACCCCCTGCTGGTAGAGCATCGTCCCCATGGCGCCGTCGCCGACGAGGACGCGCGGCGACACTCGTTGCTCAAAGTCGGATCGTTTCAAGCTGATAGTTCCTCAGGCACAGAATCGGGTTGAAAAACATTCCGAAAAATAGCGGCAACCGTCGGCCGATGCAAACTTTTTTGAACCGCCGGGACGCCGTGAATTGCCCTCCGGTGAGCTCGGAATGGCCGAGCCTCCAAGGGCGCAGGTGGCGCCAAGAGCCCTATCACGGCTCTCTGCTACAATCGTTACAGGCGATTCCATCGATCTTATGGGACGGGTCATCGGGACACCGGCTCACGTGCCGTTCGACGAACGCGACCCCGGCGGCGAGTCCTCTCCTCCCCTATCGGAAAGATCCGGCGAGCACATATTAAGATGGCCTAACTATTGACTCGATAAAGGTTAATATGGTATACTTAGGCAAACTTGGCAACAGAGTAAGTTTGGGTTCCACAGGGCTTCTATCGTATGCTTTGTGTGGGACTGTGCCCGATTGGCGGCAGGAGACGCCATCTCTGCGCGGACGCTTTCATCGGCGACGCCAGACAGCAGAGCGTACTCTGCATCGAGGAGGAAGGGGTGTGATCGGTAGCTGCGATAGCGATGTCGTCGGACATGTCGCGAAGCTTGCCTCCTTACCATCCAGCGGTTGTGTGAAGTGGTCGGAGTTGGGGTGGGAACGAACGGGGAGAACAAGCGTTCGATGTTAAAGGAGCGGTGTGATGAAGAAGGTGTGGGTGGTCCTATTTCTCGTGTCGGGATTGCAGCTCACGGGGTGCCGGAGTCAGGACCCGCTGCAGGGCTTCGATGACCAACAGCCTGCCGTGGCGGCTCCCAGTCGCAAGGTCGCCTGGGACAGCAACCTCAGGCCCAGCCGGAGAGCGTCGAGCCGATCCAGGTCCCGTGCCGCGCTGAGTCCTCTGCCGCGAGAGCGGGAGCAGGAGCCTCTGATGGCGCAGGACGACCAGGTCGCCACGACCGCGGTCGAGTCGCCCGCCATGGAGACGCCTTCCCGATCCACGCCGCGGTCCGCCCCCCGGTCCGGCTCTCGAGCCAATGCGCCGAGAACCGTGGCGCAACAGCAGCCGGAACTCATGACCGCCTCCGTGGACCAGCTTGAACCGGTCGGGTCCGCCTCCGCGGTCACCGCGTATGACAAGACCATCCGCGTCGACCGGGGTCTCGTGGACGTCGGCGAGGGCACCAACAGCGGCAACCTGTCCCTCACGTATCCCAGGCCGGACTTCGGGATCATTCAGGTCAACAAGACCATGCCGCAGGAAGTGCGTCTGAACACGCCGTTCACCTACATCATTCAACTGACGAACCTCACCGACGCCATGCTCGCTGATGTCACCCTCACCGAGACGCTGTCGAAGGATTTCGAATTCAAGTCCGCCGATCCGGCTCCCCGGATCGAGGACGATCGGCTGATCTGGGACATCGCGTCCCTGGGCGCCAGGGCCAGCAAACGCATCGCGGTCTCCGGCGTCGCTACGGCTTCCCGTCCCCTGGACCTCTGCACATCGATCACGCACACCGCTTCCGGGTGCGCCCAGGTCAAGGTCGTCGAGCCTTCGCTCGAGCTGGTCTTGAACGCGCCGCCGGAAGCGCTGCTCTGCGAGCCGATCCCGGTGGAGGTCGTCGTCACGAACACCGGAACGGGCGTCGCCGCGAACGTCCAGGTCAATGACACGCTGCCGACGGGCCTTCAGACCACCGACGGCAAAGGCAAGGTCACCCTGGAAGCCGGCACGCTGGCCGCCGGGGAATCCCGAAGCTTCTCTGTCAAGCTGAGAGCCACCAGGGTCGGCACCTATGTCAACAAGGCGACCGCCACTTCGGCCGCCGGCCTGACCGCCGAATCCGAACCCGCGATGACGAACGTCCGTCAGCCGGTTCTCGTGATCGCCAAGACCGGAGCCAAGCGCCAGTACCTGGGCCGCTCCGTCGCGTATGATCTGACGGTCACCAACAAGGGCGACGGCCCCGCGCAGAATACGGTCATCGAAGACATCATTCCGCCGGGCGTGACGGATATCCAGGCCACGGCGGGCGCCCAGTTCGCCGGCTCCAAGCTGGTCTGGGAGCTCGGCACGCTCGAGCCCAACACCTCCAAGAGCGTGAGGGTCTCCTACACGCCCACCCGCGAGGGCGAGCTGATGGCCACCGCGACGGCGACAGCGTACTGTGCCGAGCCCGTGAGCGACTCGGTCCGCACGGCCGTCACCGGCATCGCCGCGACCCGGCTCGAAGTGATCGACCTCGAAGACCCGGTGGAAGTCGGGACGAACACCACGTACACGATCGACGTCACCAACCAGGGCTCCGCGGCGGACACCAACATCCGCATCACCGCGCTGCTGGACGACAAGGTCCAGTACGTCTCGGCCAGCGGCGCCACCCCGGGCTCGACCACGGGCAAGACGGTCACCTTCGCCCCGCTCCGCACTCTGGAGCCCAAGGGCAAGGCCACCTGGCGAATCGTGGTCAAGGGCGCCGTCGCAGGCGATGTGCGGCTGAAGGTCACGATGCGCACCGACCAGCTCGCCCTGCCGGTGGAGGCGATGGAGGCCACGCACATCTATCAACAGTTCAACAACGGCAATTGACGCAACCAATCGACGCCGCGGCCCCTCCGGCCGCGGCGTTTTCATGCGTCCAGATCGCGAGGACCGGAAAAGGGGACATTCTGCTTTTTGGTCAGGGACTTCTTCACAATCGACGGGCGGCGAAAAAGTAGAATGTCCCCTTATTCACCCGGCTTCGTCGGGGCATAGGTCGAGCCGTTTGTAGTGCGCCCGCGAAAGCGTATCTTGAAGACAACTGAGGATGTGGAAGAACCGGACTGATCCGGAATCCGCCGCTGCACGGCGGGAGTTTATCGCTTTGGAGCCACCAGCGATAGGTGTGCTGCGCACGCCCCCAGGGGAGCGTTTCGCTCCCATACCGTGCTGGAGGCCCAAAGCGAAAAACTTCCCGCGCAGGTCCGTTTCGAACCTGCATTCAACCATGTGGAGCTGGAACCTCTCTCGTTTGACAGGACGTCTTCGATCTGCCGGAGTATCTGGGCACACCCCGTCGGGCGTCGGGCACGCGGGTCACAATTCCCTTGCAAAGTCCCATGCCAAGACTATACTGTTAGCCTGACCCAGAGGTCACCTGACTCCCTGGTGAGGGACGTGTCGCAGGGACTTCAATCGGGGGTTCCCACAGTTCGCCGCTTCGCGGCTGGGGCCCGGCAACCATCCGGCTCTCCGGTAAGGATGCAATAATGGCAGACAAAGACGCCGATATCCAAAAGATCAAAGAACTGATCCGGATCATGAAAGAGAATGATCTGGTCGAGATCGACATTCAGCACGGCGACGACCGTGTCTCCTTGAAGCGGTCCCAGCCGCAGCAGATGCAGACCCTGGGACCGATAATGACGGCGATGCCTGGCGTTGGCGGCCCGATCTTGATGCCCCAGGCTCAGGCCGCGGGGGCAGTACCCTCCGCCGCCAAGAACGAAGGCCTGCTGGAGATCAAGTCGCCGATCGTCGGCACGTTCTACGAGGCTCCCAGCCCCGATTCCGATCCCTACGTCGAGCCCGGCGCCCGAGTGGACTCCCAGACCGTGGTCTGCATCATCGAGGCCATGAAGGTCATGAACGAGATCAAGGCCGAGGTCAGCGGCACGATCGTCGAGCGAACCGTCAAGAACGGCCAGGCGGTCGAGTACGGCCAGGTGCTCTTCAGGGTCAGGCCCGACTGAGGAACGTGAAGACAGAAGGAAAAAGGCAGAAGTGAAAAGGCAAGAATGAGAAGCATGGACAAGAAGTCGCCCGAATCTCTTACTTCTCCCTTTTAACTTTTCACCTTTCACTCATCGCAGGTGGTATCGATGGTTTCAAGAATCCTGGTCGCCAACCGCGGCGAAATCGCGCTCCGAATCATCCGAGCTTGTCGAGAGATGGGCATCGCGTCCGTGGCCGTCTATTCCGAGGCCGACAAGAACGCCCCCTACCTGCGGCTGGCCGATGAGGCGATCTGCATCGGGCCTGCGGACTGCAACCAGAGCTATCTGAATATCCCGCGGATCATCAGCGCCGCGGAAATCACCAACGTCGACGCCATCCATCCCGGCTACGGGTTCCTGGCCGAGAACGCCAACTTCGCCGAGATCTGCAACGATTGCGGCATCGGTTTCATCGGACCGCCGGTCGCGGCGATGAAGCTGCTCGGCGACAAGGTCGAGGCCCGCAAGATCGCCAAGAAGGCCAAGGTCCCCATCGTTCCGGGCTCCGACGGCGTTGTGCCCAACGAGGCCGAGGCGATGAGGCTGGCCAACCAGATCGGCTATCCTATCATCATCAAGGCAGTCGCCGGCGGCGGCGGTCGAGGCATGCGCGTCGTGCACAACGACATCAGCCTGCGAGCGGCGTTCAACGCGGCCCGCACGGAGGCCGAGGCCGCGTTCGGCGAAGGCGCCGTCTACATCGAGAAACTCATCGTCGAGCCGCGCCACGTGGAAGTCCAGGTCATGGCCGATCAGGAAGGCAACGTCGTCCACTTCTTCGAACGCGATTGCTCCATTCAGCGGCGACACCAGAAGATGATCGAGGAGTCGCCCTGTCCCGTGCTGGAGGACCGCGATCGTCAGAAGCTGGCCGACGCCGCGATCCGCGTGATCAAAGAGGCCAAGTACGTCAACGCCGCGACGGTGGAATTCCTCCTGGACAAGGACAACAAGTTCTACTTCATCGAGGTGAATACCCGCATCCAGGTCGAGCATCCCGTCACCGAAATGGTCACCGGCCACGATCTGATCAAGTGGCAGATCCGAATCGCCAGCGGCCAACTGCTCAAGCTGCGTCAAAAGAGCATCAAGCACCAGGGCGTCGCGATCGAGTGCCGCATCAACGCGGAAGACCCGGCGAATAACTTCTCGCCCTGCCCCGGCACGATCACGCAGTTCATCGCGCCCGGCGGCAACGGTGTTCGCGTCGACACGCACACCCATCAAGGGTGGACGGTCACGCCGAACTATGATTCGCTCATCGCCAAGCTCATCGTCCACCAGAAGACGCGGGCCGAGGCGATCGCGACGATGCGGCGGGCTCTGCAGGAATTCGTCATCCAGCCGATCAAGACGACGATCCCCGCCTGCCTGGAGATTCTCTCGCACAATCTCTTCGTCAAGGGCAAGGTCGATACGGGCTTCGTCGAGCGGAATCTCTAGAAGACTCCGCCTCCCCCATAGTTCTTATGCGATCGCCCATCGATTCGAAACGATGGGCGATCGTCTTTCATATCCCAGCAAGTCTTGACGAACAGATTAGGCAATCTTGGGTGCCATACCTACGGCTTTGCCTAGGCATGTCGGGCATGTCTACGAGGCGTAGACATGGCGCCCGCCGGTGGATTGCCGAAGTTGCGCGTCAGAACTCATCAGGCTCAGCGTTCCAGCGCAACCAGGTCTTCGTAGGTCTCGCGTCTGCGGATCACTCGGAAGCTGTCCCCTTCGACGAGGACCTCCGCCGCCCGGCCGCGGGCGTTGTAATTGCTGCTCATCGTGAAGCCATAAGCGCCGGCCGTGAAGACCGCCATCAAATCGCCGCGTCCGACCGGGGGAATGGACCGGTCCTTCGCCAGGAAGTCCGCGCCTTCGCAGATGGGCCCAACGATGTCGACCATCTCGCCGCCCTCCACGTGCAGGTCCTTGTTGCGCGTGGTCGGCACGAATCGCGCGTCTGTCTTGGCAGGCCAGATGAAATGGAACGCCCCGTAGAGCGACGGGCGAATCAAGTCGTTCATCCCGGCGTCGACGATGACGAACTTCTTGCTGCCGCCCTGCTTGGTATAGAGAACTCGCGTCAGGAGAATCGCGGCGTTGGCGCAGATGCTCTTGCCGGGCTCGAGGATCAGCTTGAGCCCTTTGCCCTTGATCAGCGGCACCAGACCCGCGGCGTACTGCTGCGCCGAAGGCACAGTCTCGGTCTCGTAGTCGGCTCCGTAGCCTCCGCCGAGGTCCAGCGCCTCGACCTCATGCCCCTTCTCGCGGAGTCGGTCCACCAAAGGCAGGATCTTCTTGACCGCGTCGACAAAGGGATCGATGGTCTTGCCGCCCGTGCCGAGATGGACGTGAATAGCGCACAACCGCACGGCCGGGTTCTTGCCGTACTTGTCGAACACGGAGACCGCCCGCTCGATGTCGACGCCGAACTTCGTTTCTTTCTTGCCCGTCTCGAGGTACGCGTGGCTGCGATAGTCCACGTCGGGGTTCACTCGCAGTGCGGCCTTGGGTTTCGTCTTCGACTTGCCCGCGTGCTTCTCCACGAGCCGGATGAGATTCTCCAACTCCTGCTCGGACTCGATGTTGAAATAGCCGATCCCGGCCCGGATCGCATCGGCGATCTCGTCATCGGTCTTTCCGACGCCGGCGTAGACCACCTTGGCGGGATCGCCGCCCGCCTGCTGAACGCGGTATAACTCCCCGCCGCTGACGATGTCGAACCCGCTGCCCAGGCCGGCCATCATGCTCAGGATGTGCAGATTGCCGCACGCCTTGACCGCAAAGCAGATCAAGGGATTGAGCTCCCGATACGCCTCCTGCATCTTTCGCAGGTGATCCTCGAAGGTGCCCCGGCTGTACACATACGCGGGAGTCCCCACCTCGGCCGCGATGCGTTCCACGTCCACGCCCTCAGCGAGCAGCCTGCCGCCGCTGTAACGAAACAGATCCATAAGAGGAATCTCTCCAAAAGCCTTGTTCCACGAGTCGATCGTGCCCGCGGGCACAGCCGGACAGTATAGACGAATCCGACGCAATTACAAGGAACAGGTGAAAAGGGGTGGATGAGGGGTGAGGCGATGATCTTGTCGCCGGGAGAGAGCGAACGGAGAGCCCCAAAAAGAGAAATGGAAGGCACTCCCCTTTCGGAGGACCTTCCATTTCCCGAAAACCTGCCCGCAACTCGCGGAATCTCGGAAGATTTCGTTCGCCCGGAGATACCCGAGCGACGCATCGTGGATTGCAGCCGCTATCGGCTCTCGCCTGCGGCCCGGAATGAGCAGGCCTTAATGTGGTGACGCCGCGTTACTTCTTCTTTGCCTTCTTCGCGGTCTTCTTGACGGTTTTCTTCGCCGTCTTCTTGGCGGTCTTCTTCGCCGTCTTCTTGGCGACCTTCTTCTTCGCTGCCTTCTTCTTGGCCATTACCTTTTCTCCTTCTTTCGATTAACTTGACCAACGAATGATTGGTTTCTGTATGAACTATACTGACTAACACTAAAATTCCGGCCAAGCACTTGTCAACGCGATTATCTGATGATGTTGACAATGGTTATGTTCTTTATCGTCCAATGATTTATCAATCCTTCATAAATTTTTCTTGGACCATGACGTGACACGACGGAACGCGGCCCTGTCCGCATCACGAGAGTCTCGTTCTCGCCCTTCGTCTTTGCATGTCACACCATCTGCGGGAGGTGATGAAAACGCGAGGAGATGCGGCAAAATGCTCTGTTTTCGTTGTGTTTCACAGACCGCAACCCAGTGACACCCGGAGGCCCCGCTGCATCAACGCCCGCGAGACGCCGTCGCAGCAGCGGAGGGAAATGCGACTTGACTTTCTGCACGCGCGCGGGTTCCTTTATCACATGATAGGACCTGCGAAGCTCCGAACGATTCCGTTCGGCCGCAGCGTCGCAACACACAGATAGGCTGTTAGCAACGCATGATGCAACGACGAATCGCCCTGTTCGGAGGCTCATTCGACCCGATCCACGTGGGTCACACGCAAGTGGCGCGGGCCGCCGCAGAGCAGATTCGCGCCGAGAAAGTGATCCTCATCCCCGCCAAGTGCTCTCCGCTCAAGAGACTCTGTCCTCACGCGAGCGACGAGGACAGACTGAATATGGTGACGCTCGCAACGAGCGGCGACGACATGTTCGGGGTCAGCGATTGCGAGTTGAGACGCCCCGCTCCCAGCTTCACGATCGACACGATTCGGCTTTTTCAGCGTGACTGCGGCGAGGACGTCGCAATTCACTGGCTGCTCGGGGCCGACAACATCAAGGACCTCGTGCACTGGTACAAGGTCGAGGAGCTGATCGACGAGTGCAATCTGACCACGATGCAGCGGGCGGGCTATCCTGGGCCGGACTTCGACAGCTACGAGCCGCTCTGGGGCGCGCAGCGCATCGCCAAATTGAAGCGCAATGTGGTGCGCACGCCGTTGATCGACGCCAGCAGCACGGAAGTGCGCAGGAGGCTGGCGGCGAACGAAGATGTCAGCGGGATGCTCCACCCCGACGTGCTCGCGTATATCCGCGAGCATCGGCTGTATCAGTAGCGATCATCGCGGTCGGACCTGGCTCGTCAGCCAGTCGTACCAGTTCTGCATGCCCTCGCCCGTCTTGGCCGACACGGGGAAGATCTCGATGGATCGATTGAGCCGTCGGGCGTCGGCGTTGACGCGATCGAGATCGAAGTCCACGAGCGAGCCCTTCAACAGATCGATCTTGTTGACGAGCAGGACCTTCGATTTGGCGAAGATCCCCGGATATTTCACCGGCTTATCATCGCCTTCGGCAACGGAGAGCACCACAATCTTCCCATCTTCGCCCAGTTCAAAGGCCGAGGGGCACACGAGATTGCCGACATTCTCAATAATCACCAGGTCGAGACTCTCGATCGGCAACTCCCCCAACGCGCGACTCACCTGCGAGGCCGACAGGTGACAGCCGCCGTCGGTGTTGATCTGGACCGCCGGCGCGTGCGTGGCCCGAATCCTCTCGGCGTCGATGTCCGTCTGCAGGTCGCCTTCGATCACGCCGATGCGAAGCGACTGCCCCAAATCGGTGATCGTCCGCACGAGAAGCGTCGTCTTGCCCGAGCCCGGCGACGAGATCATGTTGAAGCAGCGTCTGTCGTATCGGGCCAGAAGCTGCCTGTTCTTCAATGCGTAGGTCTCGTTGGCGCTGAGGATCTTGCGTCCGACGTCAGCCTTCTCCATCATCTGCTCTTTCAAATTCAATCTCGTCCAGGACCATGGGGGCATCGGGCAACAACTCGAAGTCGCCGCTCCCGCAGTCCGGGCATTGGATATTCGAAATATCAACAGCAAACACTCCGCCGCATGATTTGCACCGAGCCTGCAAAGGCTTGTGCTCGATCCGCAACGTCATGCCTTCGCACGGCGTGCCCTGCGCGACGGCCTCGAACGCAAACAGGAGCGAGTCATCGTTGACCTTGTTCAGCTCCCCGCAACTCATCTTGGCGCCGACGGGTTTGGCGTGCCGTTTCTCGGCTTCCTGCAGGATCACGTCGATCAGACTTTGCGCCACCGTGGCTTCGTGCATCAGCAGATCCTCGGCAATTCGCGTCCGTAGGGCATCTGCACGATCCGCCGGCCCCCGATCTTCGTCCGCATCTCGACCAGAGGGACATCCCGCGTGGGCACGATCTCGCCGATGATCCTGGCGTCGCGCCCCAACTCGTGGCTTCGACAGACGCGAAGGCACTCGTCCGCGGTCTCGGCGGACACCACGGCAACGAACTTGCCCTCGTTGGCAGCATTGAGAACGTCGAATCCGAGCATATCGGCGGCCGCCTGCACTTCGGGCCTCGCAGGGATCTCGCTCTCGCCGATCTCCACGCTCAGGCGACTGCCCTCGACGATTTCGTTGAGCGTCGCGGCCAGTCCGCCGCGAGTCGGGTCCCGCATGAACCGAATGCCGGGCACGCTCTCGAACAGCCGGCATGTGAGACCGGCCAGTCCGGCGCAGTCGCTCGCCAGTTGCGATTCGAAGCGAATGCCCTCGCGCTGCGAGACGATCGTCATGCCGTGATCGCCGAGCGTGCCGCTGACAAGGATCTTGTCCCCCGCCTGGACCTTGCTCAAACCCAGCTCCACGTTCGGCAGCCTGACTCCGATGCCCGCGGTGTTGATGAAGATGCCGTCGGCCGAGCCTCGTTCGACAGTTTTGGTGTCGCCGGTGACGATGCTGACGTGGTTGGAGGCCGCGGCGTCGCTGACGCTCTGGAGGATTCGGTCCAGGACGGCCAGCTCGAAACCCTCTTCGACGATGAGTGCCAGCGAAAGAAACAGCGGCCTGGCCCCGGACACCGCCAGGTCGTTCACCGTCCCGCAGACGGCGAGCTTGCCGATGTCTCCGCCGCGAAAGAACAGCGGCTTGACCACGTAACTGTCGGTCGTGAAGCACAGTTCGCTGCCGGGCAGCGACAGCCGAGCGGCGTCGGAGAGTTCCGAAAGCGTCTCATTCTGAAACCGCGGCAGGATGTGCTCGTGGATGAGCCGGCTCATGAGCTGGCCGCCGCCGCCGTGCGCGAGCAGGATTCTCTCGGGTTCGGACGTCATGCGTGTGCTATCTCCTCCTGCCGTACTTGAACCACGCCGAGCACGTCCCTTCCGAGCTGACCATGCACGGACCGATGGGCGACTGCGGCGTGCACCGCGACGCGAACAGCGGGCACTCGATCGGCTCGATCAATCCGCACAGGACTTCGCCGCAGCGACATCCGGGATTCTCCCGGCCGGGCCCGTCCTCGACGCCGAACCGTTGGAAGGCGTCAAACCGCCTGTATTGTCCCTTGAGAGCGAGCGTGCTCTTGGCTATCTTGCCAAGACCTCGCCAATAGCCATCGGCGGGCTGAAAAACCTCCTCGATGACGCGCTGCGCCGCGAGGTTGCCCCTTTCAGTCACGACCGCGCCGTAGAGCGACTTGAGTTCGGGCTTGCCGGCCGCTAATTGTCGACAGATCTCCGCCAGAGCTTCGACGATCTGCACGGGCTCGAAGCCCGCGACGACGCACGGCCGGCCGTAGTTCGTCACGATCTCCGCGAAGGCCCCGGAACCGATGATGACGCTGACGTGCCCGGGACAGAGGAACGCGTCGACGCGATCGTTCATCCCGCCGAGCAGCGCCCGCATGGCGGGCAGGACCAGCTTGTGTCCGCTCAGGACGAAGAAGTTCTCGACGCCCTCGGCCGCGGCTTCCTTGACGACAACTGCCGTCGCAGGGGTCGTCGTCTCGAATCCGACTGCGATGAACACCACCAACCTGTCGGGATTCTCACGAGCCAGTTGCAGGGCGTCCTCGCTGCTCAGGACCACCTTCACGTTGCCCTTCACCGCCCGGGTCTCGAGCGAGCCGTCGCTGCCCGGCACGCGGATCATGTCGCCGTAGGTGGCGATCAGGCAGTCGTCACGGTCGGCCAACTGCATCACGGCGTCGATGTACCCCTGGTCGGTGACGCACACGGGGCATCCCGGCCCCGACAACAGCTTGAGGTTCTCCGGAAGAATCGATCGAATCCCGCTGCGAAAGATGGAGACGGTATGCGTCCCGCAGACCTCCATGACCGTGATCTGCCGGCCGATGCTCTCGCAGGCATCCTTCATGGTCTGTCGCGCTCGGTCGATCCTGTCCAACATGCCCGCTATCCCGAAACCTTGTTCTGCGTGTTCTCGAATTCCTCGATCTCGGCGAAGAGTTCCCAGGTCTTCTTCGCCTCCTCCTCGTCGACGAGCGAAATGGCGAAGCCCGCGTGCACCAGCACGATGTCTCCGAGCTTGACCTCGGGCAACAGCGTGGTCTTGGCCTTCCAACGGTTGCCCATCGCGTCGACAACCGCTTTGTCCTGGTCCAGTTCAACTATTCGTGCCGGTATCGCCAAACACATGTGTCTTCGCTTACCTCTTGCTATGTGGCCTTCATTCCATGCCAACCGTCTCTGCAACATGGTCGAACGCCATATTGTATGGCGACAACCAACTCTGGTCAAGTTCGCTAAGATGGTGTACGCTGAAGCCGACCGAAGGGTTTGTGTCGACAACCTGCGGGCTGCTTGACAAACCGGGACCGTCCGCCTATCTTTCGCAAAGGACCATGGCAGGCGTTGCCACAGAGCAGGACAGGAATCTATGAAGCTGAGACAACTCATAGAAGAAAAGCGTGACGATATCGTGAACATTGCCGCCAAGCACGGGGCGAGAAATGTGCGTCTGTTCGGTTCCGTAGCGAGAGGCGACGACAGGCCGGACAGCGACGTGGATATTCTGGTCGATGCAAGTTCTACAACAAGCTCTTGGTTCCCCGCAGGGCTCATCCTGGACCTTGAACAGGTTCTCGGGAGACCCGTCGAGGTTGTAACGGAGAAGGGACTCAACCCCTTGATCAAGGAACACGTGCTCCAGGAAGCCATTCCCCTATGAAGGACGACCGGGTCTATCTCCGCCACATCCTCGAGTGCATCCGGCGAATCGAGGAAGACACCGCTGGCGGCAAGGATGTGTTCTTTGCATCCCGCACCTCGCAGGATGCGGTGCTAAGGAATCTGCAGACCCTGGCCGAATCCACTCAGCGGCTTTCGGAAGAACTCAAGATGCGTCATCCGCAAGTCGAATGGAGACGCATCGCGGCGTTTCGCAACATCCTCGTTCACGATTATCTCGGCATCGATATGGAAAGAATCTGGGAGATCGCCCAACGAGACGTGCCAACCCTGAAAACGACCGTGCTGAGTATGCTGGAGGGCAGCGAGTAGGCCTTGGTTTCAGCGCAGGAGTTGATGGGCCGCAATCGCCGCCTG
>JBDKUU010001137.1:0-3790 GCA_039679525.1 Phycisphaerales bacterium
CGTATTCGGAGATGGCGATCGGAATCGGGCTGATGCTCGGGTTTGAGTGCCCCCGCAATTTCGACGCTCCGTATCGGGCTGAGAGCTTCGGCGTCTTCTGGCGTCGGTGGCACATCTCGCTCTCGAGCTGGCTTCGCGATTACCTTTACATCCCGCTGGGCGGCAGTCGGGCCGGGGCCGGTCGGACCTATGCGAATCTGCTGATCGTGTTTCTATTGTGCGGGCTGTGGCATGGGGCCGGATGGACGTTCATTGTGTGGGGGGCGTGGCATGGGCTTTGGCTGATCGTCGAGCGTGCTCAAAAGACGATGGGACCTATAGGACCCATAGGACTCATGGGACGTTTCAACACCTTCGTCCTTGTCACGCTCGGATGGGTCGTTTTCCGAGCCGCGAGTCTGGCCGAGGCATGGCGCATGCTGTGGATCATGCTCTGGCCCCGGGCGGCCGAGGGCGGCTCGACACTTCTGAGCGGCGTGATCTACACGCGGGGCTATTTGATCGTCATGGCTTTGTGTGCGCTGCTGGTGTTTCAGCCTGTGCAGGGCTTCGATTGGACCCGGCGGCTCACTTGGGCGAAGGCTCTCGCGCTGATCGCTTTGTTTGCTCTGTCGCTGGCGACCATGTTCGCTCAGTCGTTCCGGTCGTTCCTGTATTTCCAGTTCTAGGAGTGCCTCGGTGGCGACACGTCGCCTACAACAAGTTCTCCTGATCGCGGCTTTCGTGGTTCCGATCGGCGTCGTCGCGCCCATGCAGATCTTCCGCGAGTTGCGGGAAGGCGACACGCCGCGGATTGCGGAGTTGTTCCGCCAGCCGCCGACACGAGCGAACCTCAGACGCCTGGAGAACGATCTGGAGAGCAATTGCCGATTGGCGCAAATCGTCCGCCCCTGGATGCAATTCGCTCGCTTCGGGCTCCTGGCCGACACGGGGGACAAGGCCCTGCTGGGCCGCGACGGCTGGTTCTTCTACAGGCCGGCGGTCCAGTACCTGATCGAACCGGCGCCGTCGTCCAGGGAGGTCCTGGCCGCCGTGCTGGCATTCCGCGACGACTTGGCCGAACGCGGCGTCAAGCTCCTGGTGATGCCCGCGCCGAACAAGGCCAGCGTCTATCCCGAGATGCTGGCTGCGCGAGCCGCCCGCGCCGAGTCCGTCAATGCCGGGACGCTCGATGTTCTGGCTGAGGTGAAGAACGCCGGGGTGGAGGTCCTGGATCTCTTCGAGCTTTACGGTCGGGCCAAGGCAACGCCCGGCGGTCCCGCCTACTACCTGGCTCAGGACAGTCACTGGTCGCCGGAGGGCATGAGGCTGGCGGCCGAGGCGGCTGCCCGCAGGCTCCTCGATTCTGGTTGGGTCGAGCGGGGGGCGACGAGATTCGAGACCAAGTCCGTCCCCGTCCGCCGATACGGCGATGTGCTCAAGATGATCCGCGTGCCACAGGTGGAGAAGCTCTACGAGCCTCAGCAGATCAACTGCACGCAAGTGGTGGACGCCGAAAGCGGGAAGCCCTATGTGGACGATCCCAACTCGCCTGTCCTGGTGCTGGGCGACAGCTTCCTGCGGATCTACGAGCGGGACGAGCCCGGCAGCGGCGGCTTCGTCGCCCACCTGGCGCGCGAGCTCGGCTTCGGCTTGGCCAGCGTTATCAGCGACGGCGGGGCATCGACCCTGGTCCGCCAGCAATTGGCCCGCAAGCCCGCTCTCCTGAAGGGCAAGAAGGTCGTCATCTGGGAATTTGTGGAGCGCGACATCCGCTTCGGGACAGAGGGTTGGCAGGTGATTCCTCTGCCGTAATCCTCATCACGGAAGGACCACGGGTGGGACTGGTTCTTCTGGCACATGGCCACTCTCTGCGGGTAGACAGAGGAAGGAACGGACTGATCTGGAGTCCGCCGCCTTGATGTGGAGCGCCGCTGTGCGGCGGGGCGTCGGGAGTTTGCCGCATTGAAGCCACCAGCACGAAAGGGTGCTGCGCACGCCCTTGAGAGGAGCGTTTCGCTCCCATGCTTCGCTGGAGGCCCAAAGCGAAAAACTTCCCAGGCAGGTCCGCTTCGGGCCTGCATGTGCACGTTCGTGGAATAGGGACAGTTCTTTCGCCACGCGCCTGTCCCTCTTGTGAGAAGTCTCGCTATCAGTCGGCCGCGAGAGTATCTGAGCACACCCAAGATCGGCGATTCATGCGAAAAATGCTTGTTCCCATCCGCCAAATCGCGGATAATGGCGGGTCATGAGTGCTCAAGAGACATTCAGTTGCGATCCGATGGCCAGGGTCGCGGACAGACAATCAACGGCCAAGGCAAACCAAACGTAGCAGGAGATCCGTATGAGTGAGATCATCGGCAAGAGCACGTCGCGTCGCGAATTCCTGAAAGGCACGGGGAAACTCGCGGCGGCATCGTCGCTGGCGATGGGACTTGGTACCCGTGCGTACGCCGGCGAGAACAACACGATCCAAGTGGCCCTGGTCGGCTGCGGCGGGCGAGGAACCGGCGCGGCGGCTCAGGCCATGTCTGTCAACAAGGGGCCGGTCAAGCTGGTCGCCATGGCCGATGCCTTCGAGAATCGGCTCAAGGACAGCTTCGCGGGTCTGAGCGGGCAGTTCAAAGACAAGATGGACGTGCCCGAGGATCGCAAGTTCCTCGGCTTCGACGCCTATCGCAAGGCCATGGATTGCCTCAAGCCGGGCGACATCGTGATCCTCGCGACCCCGCCGGCCTTCCGCTGGGTGCACTTCACCTACGCGATCCAGAAGAAACTCAACGTCTTCATGGAAAAGCCGGTCACCGTGGACGGCCCGACCAGTAAGCGCATGCTCGCGCTGGGCGAACAGGCCTCGGCCGCGAATCTCAAGGTCGGCGTCGGCCTGATGTCCCGCCACTGCCGGTCGCTCGAGGAACTTGTCAAACGAGTCCAGGACGGCGAGCTCGGCGAGATCATCCTGCAGCGCGGCTACCGGATGCACGGCCCGGCCGGGTTCTTCAGCTCTCCGCCGAAGCCGGCCGACATCAGCGATCTGTGCTACCAGGTGAGACGCTTCCATAGCTTCATCTGGGCCAGCGGCGGCAACTACAGCGACTTCTATATCCACATCATTGACCACCTGGGCTGGATCAAGGGCGAATGGCCGGTCAAGGCGATGGGCCTGGGCGGCAGGCATTATCGCCAGACTCCCGAAGGCCTCACCTTTGTGGACCAGAACTTCGACATCTACTCCGTCGAGTACACCTATGCCGACGGCTCGAAGTTCCTCTTCGACGGCCGCTGCATGGAGAACTGCGCCAGCCCCTACGCCAGCTACATCCACGGCACGAAGGGCATCGCCATCGGATCCAAGAGCGGCGACTGCGGCCAGCCCTCCAGCATTCACAAGGGCCAGGACCCGACGAAGGCGAACATGATCTGGCAGGCGAAGATTCCGCAGGACCAGGCGGACCCGTACCAGAACGAGTGGAACGACCTCGTGGACGCCATTCGGGCCGACAAGCCGTACAGTGAGGTCAAACGCGGCGTCGAGGCCAGCCTCGTGACGAGCATGGGTCGTATGTCCGCCCACACGGGCCAGGAAATCACGTTCGAGCAGATGCTCAACTGCCCGCACGAGATGGCCCCGGGTCTGGACAAGCTGACGATGGACTCGCCGGCTCCGTTGATGCCGGACGCCAACGGCCGGTACCCCGTCCCGCAGCCGGGAATTGTCAGGGACCGGGAGTATTGAGTCCAGCGGACCTAAGGTCTTATAAACACTATGGTAACGATAAGCCCTGGTCGGCTTTCGCGTCGGCCGGGGCGT
>JBDKUU010001138.1:0-4398 GCA_039679525.1 Phycisphaerales bacterium
CACCTGCACCGCCCCGGCCCGCCCGGTGATCGGCGAGTTGATCCGGCAATACTGCACCTGGAGCTGCGCGCTCTCCACCGCCGCCTGGTCCGCCTTCACAGTAGCCGCCAGAGCGTTCGCCGAGGCGACCGCCTGGTCGTACTGCTCCCTCGACACGTAGCCCTTCTCGACGACGGACTTGTTTCGCTCCATTTCTCGTCGGGCGTTCTCTAGGTTCGCCTGATCCTTGGCGACGTTGGCCCGGGCCTGGCGGAGCTGGGCTTCATAGGGCTCTGAGTCGAGCGTGAAGAGCGGATCGCCCACCTGAACGTACTGGCCGTCCTCGAAGTGCACGTCCGTCACGAGCCCGTCCACGCGGGACAGCACGGACACCACGGCGTATGCCAGCACTCTCCCCACGGCTTGCACCTGCACCGGCACCGTTTTCTCCTCGGCGGCCTGGACCGTCACGGGCACCGCGGGCGGACCGGCCGCAGCCGGGTTCTTCTGTTTCTCGTCGCCCGTCGGCGATCGCGAGCACGACAGAAGAAAGCATGAAAGACACAAGAAAGTTTGAAGTGTGAAGTTTGAAGTGTGAAGACCGAAGACTCCACGCTTGAAACTTGAAACTTCAAACTTGAAACTCCTTCTCATCCCTTCTTCTCCGTTGTCTGGGGTTCCGCCGCGAGGACCTCCCATCCGCCGCCCAGGGCCTGAAAGAGGGCCACCAGCGACGTGAGCGTCTGTTGTTCGTTCTGCATCAGCCGGTCCTGGGCCTGGTAGAGAGAGGTCTCGCTCTGAAGCACGTTGAGGAAGTCCACGAGGCCCTTCTGGTACAGGTCCTGCGAGATCTGCGTCGCCTCGCGGCTGGCGTCGACGGCCCGGGTCAAGGACGCCCGTGCGGCCTCGGTTTGCGTATAGGCGGTGATCGCGTCTTCCACGCTCTGGAGCGCGATAAGCACGGTGTTCTCGTAGGTGGCGAGCGCCTGTTCCTGGATCGCGGTCTGCACCCGGATGTTCCCGCGAATCTGGCCGCCGCTGAACAAGGGCAAAGTCAGCCCCGGCCCCCAGTTCCAATACTCGCTGCCCGGAGTCACGAGACTCGATGCGTTCGTGCTCTGGTAGCCGTACCCGCCGGTCAGGGAGAGCTTGGGGAACAGGTCGGCCACCGCAACTCCGACCTGCGCGGTGGCCGCGGCGAGCTGGCGTTCGGCTCGCCGGATGTCGGGACGCCGCCGCAGAAGATCCGCCGGCAAGCCGACCGGCACCTCGACCGGCGGCCGGACCAGCAGTCGTGGTTCCAGCAACTCCGGCAGAAGGCTCTCGGGCTCCGACCCGATCAGCACGCCAAGCTGATGAATCGCCTGTCTCACCGAGATCTCCAGGGCGGGCAATTGGGATTCTGTCGTCGCCAGCAGGGTTTCGGCCTGAGCGACTTCGAGGCGGCTTCCGAGCCCCGCCTCCAGCCGGCCCTGGGCCACTCTGACGGTGTCCTCCTGGGTTCGGAGGTTGTCCAGGGCGACCGCGATCCGACGCTGATTGCCCCGGATCGTGAAGTAGTTCGTCGCCACCTGGCCCAGCAGGGTCACGAGAGTATCGCGAAGGTCTTCCTGGGCCGCTCCGATATTGGCGTTGGCGGCCTCGACGCTCCGCCGGACGCCGCCGAAGACGTCGAGGTTCCAGTTGCCGTCGACGCCTGCCTGGTACAGATCGCCCCCGGAGCCGAACGCGGTGGGGCTGAGCCCGCCGGCCGCCCCGCCGGTGGTGGAGCCGAAGGCGCTGCCGCTGCGGCTGTAGCGCGTGTAGGATCCGGAGGCATCGAGCGACGGCAAGCCGGCGGCCGCGGCGACCATTCGTTGAGCCTGGGCCTGGTGAATGCGGGCCTGAGCGAGCTTCAGGTTCTGATTGGAGCGAACGGCCCGGCCCACCAGATCGGTGAGCTGCGGATCCTCGAACAGGGTCCACCACGAGACGACGGTCGCCTCTCCGGCGGCGATGTCGTCCGCGGTTTCCGCCCAGGCATCCGGAGCTTTCGTCTCCGGCGGCCGGTAGTCGGGGCCGACCGTGCAGCCGGTCAAGACCAACGCCAGAATCACCAGGGATATCCTCAGCCGAGTCGGGATAATCGCCACGTCCGAGAGGCAGGCTGCAATCCGAGCCAAGGGCCGACTGACGCCATGATTCACTCTGTATCTCCTAAAGCCGCGGCTTGATTGTAGCCGCCCCCGGTGAGGCGCCGCGCACGAGGCCTGTCCTTATTCTTTGTGGGTTTTTGCCTAACTGGCGCCCGGAAGAGCCGTGTCTGTGAAAGAACTCCGGCACGCGTAGAATCGAAAGCGGCCTGCTTGTAGTGTGCCCGCAAGGGCATGTCTTCTCTTTTTGGCGTCCTGCACGGCTCAAAAAGCCTGGAAGACAACGCCTTACGGCGTCACTACGAACCAAGCCCTCCGCTGGTCTGAATGCCCGGCGGTCGCATAGACTCCGGATGCCCGGAAACCTGCACAGACACGGAGAGCCGGTCATCCGAAGATTGCTCTGGCAATAGGGGCGGTTTTGTGCTATGAACGATTGTTTTATCGCGTTTGTGCGGATTCGTACCTGTTTGGCATGCAAGGGTTTATGTTTGCGATTCTGAGCGATATTCATTCGAACATCGAGGCTCTGAGCACGGTCTTTGCCGATATCGAGAAACGGGGCATCAAGCAGATCTATTGCCTGGGCGACGTGGTCGGCTACGGACCCAACCCCATCGAGTGCCTGGACCTGATCATCGAGCGGGCGGAATGGTGCGTGCTGGGAAACCATGACTACGCAGTTTTCTACGAGCCGACCAACTTCAATTACGGCGCGGAGCAGGCCAGCTTCTGGACCCGCGAGGTGCTCGAAATGGAGGAGCCGGGGCCCAAGAGCGACCGTCGCTGGCGGTTCCTGGGCGAGCTGCCCATGCGGCATTGCGTCAAGGTCCAGCTCGGCCCGACGCCCACGACGATGGAGTTCGTGCACGCCTCGCCGCGCCGGCCGATCAATGAGTACATTTTCCCGGACGACGTGTACACGAACCCCGCGAAGGTCCGTACGTTGTTCGAGAAGATTCAGCACGTGTGCTTCATCGGGCACACGCACATGCCGGGCGTGTTCCTCGACGAGCCGGACTTCTATCTGCCGGACGAGCTCGGCGGCGTGTACCCGATCATCGAGGACGAGAAGGCGATCATCAACATCGGCTCGGTCGGCCAGCCTCGCGACAAGGACAACCGGGCCAGCTACGTCTATGTCGAAGAGAACAAGGTGCACTTCGTCCGTCTCGAGTACGACTACGAGACGACGATGAAGAAGATCCTGGCCATCGACCGCCTGGACAATTTCCACGCGGAACGGCTCAAGGACGGGCGGTAGGGGAAAATTTGATTTTTGATGTTTGATTGGTGAAGTGAATCGACTTATGAGCGTAAAGCGCATTCTGATCGTAGTCTTGGCCGGGTTCTGCCTCTTGTGCGGCGGGTTGATCGTACAGTCGGGATTCCCGCGTCTGATTCTCCTGCAGCAGACGACCGACGTGGCGACCCCGCCGGCCGAGGCGAACGCCCCCGCGGCGGTTCAGCCGGCGCAGGTCCAGCCTGCACAGCCGCAAGCGTCGCAGCCTCAGCTCCAGGCCGGCGCCGGCGTATCCTTCGGCGCCGTCGGCGGACCTGAAGTGGACGTGACCATCGGCTCGACGGACAAGGCCAGCGGGTTCAAGTATCAACTGGACCTCGATTCCGTGGGGGCCGCCATCCGGACCGCGACATTCAGCGAGTTCGACAATCGCGATCCCAAGAACCTGCAGCCCCTGACGGTACTGACGCCGATCGGCCTCAACGGCAGCGCAGTGCTTTCGTTGGCCAGCCGGGATCTGGTCCTGCTCAACGAAGGTCGCAGCCTCCGTCTCGATCGGTTGAGCTGGCAGTCGCTGGGCATCGAGACGCTCCCGGACGGCGGCGCCGCGACGTCCTTCCAGGCGACGATCGTGGACGGCAACGACCAGCCCGTCCTGAAACTGACCAAGACCTATCGCGTCCACCCCGACAACTACATGCTCGACGGCGCGATCCGGATCGAGAACCTCAGCGGCAAGGAGCTGAAGGTCCAGTACGGCCTCAACGGCCCGGTGGGCCTGCCCCCCGAGAGCGGCTACCGCATGGATCTGCGGAAGGTCATCGCCGCCTTCAAGACTCCCTCCGGACAGATCCAGAGCACCGGGCTCGACATGAAGACTCTGTCCAAGGCCGACACGCCGCAGAAGCGCGAGCTGACCCCCCGCAGCACGGATTCGACGTTCCTCTGGGCCGCGACCGTGAGCAAGTACTTCGCAGGCATCCTGGTTCCGACGACCGCCGACGGTCAGCCCGGCGGCGATTGGATCGCGGGCAAATGGGGCGT
>JBDKUU010001139.1:0-5178 GCA_039679525.1 Phycisphaerales bacterium
CAAGATCGGACTGACGCCTCAGCGGGCGAAGAACGTCGCCGGCAGCTATGACGCCCAGCACAGGGTCCTGACCATCATCCAGTACAGCAAGCCCGCCAACGCCGTGGACTACGTCAACTCGATGTGGCAGATTCAGGATCAGCCGTTCCGGGGCGACGTGATCAACTCGTACAACGACGGCCCGGCCTCGCCCGGCGCCAAGCCCATGGGGCCGTTCTATGAGCTGGAGACCTCTTCGCCGGCAGCCGCTCTGCCGCCGGGCGGCAGCGCGATTCATATCCATCGGACGTTCCACTTCAGCGGGCCGGAGGCCAAGCTCGACGAGATCGCCAAGGCAACGCTCGGAACGACCCTGACGGAGATCAAATCGGCCCTGCCGTGAGCGATTACGCAGATTGATTTCTGACGCAGGGGCGACCCATCCGTCGCCCCTGCGACAGTCATGCCGCGGGCGAGGGGGGCCGTGCATTGGGGGATATTGTCTTCTCTTTACCGCCGCAACGTCCTAGAATATAAAAACCTCCTTGCATGGGTGGAACTCGTTAAGTATAATGATGTACGTAGAAGTACGTAGCATCATCCGTTGGGGTTGCGTCCCGCGGGACGCTGGTCTTCTGTCTATCAGGTCCAACAGGTAGTTCTGTCCACAGACAGGGAAAGGGGGCCGTAGAAGTCGTATCACTGCACGCGCGTTATTCCGGCGCGCCGGTGGAGGGAAATCCTTTTCTACGTTGTCCGCGGGGTCTGTGGCGGAGCATGTCCGTTCTCCTTTTGCCGCAGATGGGCAGCGAGCGTTTCGGCGCGGGTCGAGACACAAGAAGTATATGGTAGCACTTTCGTGAGGAGTATCATGTTTCGCAAAGCAGCATTGGTCGTGTCGGCTACCCTGATTCTGGGGTCCGTCGGCAACACGTGGGGCCAGGTACTGCCCAAGGGTTGGTGGACCGAGACGATCGGCAACGCAACTCCGGGCCAGGCCCAGCCCAAGGGCAACGGCTACGAAGTCACCGGCAGCGGCGACGACATCTGGAACAACGCCGATGCCTTCCACTTCATGTACAAGGAACTCTCCGGCGACGGCTCGATCGTTGCCCGCGTCGTCAGCAAGGGCACAGGCAGCAACACCTGGGCCAAGGGCGGCGTCATGATTCGTGATGAAAAGAGCGCAGGTTCGGCGCACGCCATGATGGCCATCACGGCCAACAGCGACGGCGCGGCGGGCAAGGGCGCCGGCTTCCAGAGGCGTTTGGCCGCCAACGGCGTATCGACCGGCACCGACAATCCCGGGACCGCGGTCGATGTCCCGTACTGGGTGCGGATCGACCGGGCCGGCGATGCGTTCTCGGCCTTCCTGTCCGCGGACGGCCAGACCTGGACTCAGGTCGGCCCGGCCGAGACGATCCCGATGACCGATCCGGTGTACATCGGTCTGTGCGTCACCTCGCACGCCGCGGGCGAGCTTCGCACGTTCACCTTCGACAACGTCAGCCTCACGGGCCAGGTCGCCGACCATCCGCTGCGGCTGAAGGCCTACAACCCGAATCCCGCCAGCGGGACCATGGCCATCACGAACCCGCTGTTCATGTGGACGCCCGGCGAGACTGCCGTGCTGCACAACGTCTACTTCGGCACGACTCCCGAGTTGACCGAAGCCGACCTCCACGGCCCGCAGCAGAACTACGCGATGTACTACCACCTGGCCGGCGTCATGGAGTCCGGCGTGCAGTACTACTGGCGCGTGGATGAGATCGACGAAGCCGGCACGGTGACGAAGGGCGACGTCTGGCTGGCCATGGCCATGCCGCTGACGGCCTACCTGCCGAACCCGGTCAACAACGCCGAGGGCGTGTCCCCGAACGTGTCCCTGAGCTGGTCCATCGCCGAGTCGGCGATTCAGCACCAGGTCTATTTCGGGACCTCGTTCGCCGATGTCAATGACGGCGTCGCCGGCACGGACATGGGCAAAGTCTCGCAGGCCTCCTTCACTCCGGGCATGCTGCGAGTCTCCTCGACCTACTACTGGCGAGTCGACGAAATCAACGCGGACGGCTCGGTCGCGAAGGGCCCCGTCTGGAGCTTCAACACCGAGGCCGGCATCGCGAACAAGATCATCCGCCAGTACTGGTCCAACATCAGCGGCACCACGGTCGCGGACCTGACCAACAACGCGAACTATCCGAACAACCCGACGGGCACCGAGATGCGCGACCTGTTCGAAGGTCCGACCGACTCGGCCGACAACTACGGCTCCCGCATGTACGGCTGGCTCAAGCCCCCGGAGACGGGCGAGTACACCTTCTGGATCGCCGGCGACGACGCCCAGGAGCTTTGGCTGAGCACGGACACCGATGCGGCCAAGGCCGTCAAGATCGCGACCGTCAACGCCTGGACCGGCTCCCGTGAATGGGAAAAGGAGGCGAACCAGAAGTCGGCTCCGATCACTCTGCAGGCCGGTCAGAAGTACTACATCCAGGCTCTCGGCAAGGAAGGCACCGGCGGCGACAACATGGCCGTGGCCTGGCAGGGCGGCAGCATCGCCACCCGCGAGGTCATCAGCGGCCAGTACGTCGACAGCTTCGCCCTCCTGCCCGAGGCGGCCTTCACGCCGAGCCCGGCCGACAAGGCTGTCGATGTCCAGCATGACCCGACGCTGAGCTGGTTGGCCGGCGAAAAGGGCCAGAAGCACAACGTCTACTTCGGCGACGACGAGGCCGCTGTGGCCGCCGCCGATACGACCAGCCCCCTGTTCAAAGGCAGCCTGGACGCCGTGACGTTCGTGCCCGGCGCCCTGGAATGGAACAAGACCTACTACTGGCGTGTCGACGAGATCAATCCGACAGACGCCGCCAGCCCGTGGGTCGGCAAGGTCTGGAGCTTCACGACGGCCGATTCCGCAGTCGTGGACGATTTCGAGAGCTACACTGACGTGGAAGGCAGCCGGATCTACGAAGCGTGGGCCGACGGCCTGACCGACGGCACGAACGGCTCGACGGTCGGCTACATGACGGCCGCCAACGGCACGTTCGGCGAAACCACCATCGTGCACGCCGGCAAGCAGTCGATGCCGATGGAGTACGACAACAGCAAGACGCCGTTCTTCAGCGAAGCCTCGCGGGAGTTCTCGTCCGCCCAGAATTGGACGGTCGAGGGCACGGACACCCTGAGCCTGTGGGTTCGGGGTTATCCGGCCATGGCCCCTGTCGATGTCGTCGAGAACGGCGGCAAGATGACCGTGACCGGCGCCGGCGCTGACATCTGGGGCAACACGGATGAGTTCACCTACGTCTACAAGACGCTCGACGGCGACGGCGCCATCACGGCCCGCGTGGTCAGCATCGGCCCCGGCTCCAACACCTGGGCCAAGGGCGGCGTGATGGTCCGCGACAGCCTCGACGGCGGCTCGACCCATGCCAATACGGTTCTGACCGCCAATACGGACGGGGCCGCAGGCAATGGCGGCAGCTTCCAGTATCGTGCGACGACCGACGGCACGTCGGCCAACTCCGACAGCAGCACCGTCCTGAAGGCCCCGTACTGGGTCAAGATGGAGCGGCTGGGCGACACCCTCACCGGGTACGTCTCCGCGGACGGCACGACCTGGAGCCAGCTCGGCACCACGGCGATCACGATGGAGGCCCCTGTCTACATCGGCCTGTGCGTGACGTCCCATGCCGCCGGCGAGAATCGGTCTTTCGAGTTCGACAACATCTCGACGACCGGCGGCGTCAGCGGCGACTGGAAGGGCGGCGTCATCAACGCCTCCCGGCACAACAGCTCGCAGGAGCTGTACGTGACGGTGCGTGACAGCGCCGGCAAGACGGCCACTGTGACGGATGCCGCCGCCGTGACCGCGGCCGCCTGGACCGAGGTCAGGATTCCGCTGACGAGCTTCGCCGGCGTGAACATGACCAAGGTCGATACGTTGACCGTGGGCGTCGGCAATCGGAGCAATCCTGCCGCCGACGGCAAGGGCCGCATCTTCGTCGACGACATCCGCGCGGTCAAGTCCGCAGCGGCTGCCGAACAGCCCTGATGAGTAGCTGAATCGGGTTGTTCATCGCAAGTGCGTTCGGCCGGGGTCCGCATTCTGTGGGATGCGGGCCCCGGCTTCTTTTTTTGTGCGTACATTTCCATCGCAGGGAAGGTTTTCCGGGTTGACGATTCGGCGAATATCCCCAACAATGTGACGACCTTTTTGGAACTATTGTCAGGGTGGGCAGGTTCGGTGTCCGAAGAAACAAGAGGGTGCTGAGAGATGCTACAGGATGTGGGCGTTTCGATGAACAGATGCATGGTTGTCCTGGGGTTGGTCGTCGCGGCGTGTGGTCTCGCTTCCGCTGCTTTGACGCAGCGGATCGAGAAGGTCGCCAACCCGGAGAAGGCGAGCGGATACTCGATCAACATCGTCGAGCCCGAATCCGGGTCCGTGATCTACAGCTACAACGCCCACAAGCCCCTGATGCCGGCGTCCAACATGAAGCTGGTCACCACGTCGGCGGCCATGAAATACCTCGGCGCGGACTTCGCGTACAGGACCCGCGTGGGCCTGAGCAACGGCACGCTCGTCGTCATCGGCAGCGGCGATCCGATCCTCGGCGACAGAGAGACCGACGCCAAGTACGACCGGCAGAGCGGCTGGGTCTTCGAGCAGATCGCGCAGGCGCTCCGCGACCAGGGCGTTTCCGAGATCAACGATATCGTGATCGACACGACCGTCTTCGACGACGAGCGAGTGCATCCGAACTGGGATCCCAAGGAACTGAACCGATGGTACGCGCCCGAGGTCTGCGGCCTGAACTACAATCTCAACTGCATCGAGCTTACCGCCACCAATGTCGGGGGCAGCGTCTCGCTTCAGGTGGAACCCAAGACGTCGTTCATCGAGATCGCCAACCAGATGAAGGTGGGCTCCGGCGCCAACAGCGGCATTATCTCTTATCGAACGACGCAGCCGAACAAGATCGTGGTCCGCGGCCAGACCAGGAGCAAGGAAGGACCGGTCAAGCTGGCGATCGAGAAGCCCGCCGCGTTCTTCGGTTTCCTGCTGGCCGAGCATCTGTCGAGGTCGGGGATCACGGCCAAAGGCAGGCTCGTCGAGAGGGCGTTCAGTGCGAGCGAGGGGTTCACGCCTCTGGTCGAGCTTGTCACGCCTTTGACCGACGCCATCAATCGGGCGAA
>JBDKUU010001140.1:0-3812 GCA_039679525.1 Phycisphaerales bacterium
TACGATGTGGCACATCAGGCAATCCTTGCCGAGATAGTTTTTTTGTGCGGCGGCGGGACTGATGGCAGCCCCAAGCCGCACAAGGGTTTACGGCCGGTCTTTCGCAGACAACGTTGAATCCCGGCGATACGCCCCTCAGGCACTGCCACAATGGCAGTCGAGCCGTCCCGTATGGTGTGCCGTGCACACCATCCGGAAAGGCACGCCCGAAGCAGTCGTGCAAGGGAAGTTTACCGCTTTGGGCCTCCAGCATGGTCCCCCAAACAAAGGACCCGCAGGACCCCAGTATTCCCACCATTCCCCGTTCGGCCTACCCAGGATGAGTCATCGAAAAATATGTATAGTGTCCCCCGATTGGTACGACCTTCTGCCGTGAACCGAAGATATGCTCACACAAAGCCACGAAGACACAGAGGAAATGACGCCGCAGGTACTCCGGAAAACAGGGTGCGTCCCTGGAATCCCCTGGAATCCCTTTGGGGGCGTGCCCAGATATTCTGGCGACCTGAAGGCGATCGGGTAGAGACGTCAGGGGAGGTTTCTATCTCGCTGGACCGAACGCATGCCCGAAACAGGCCTGCCCGGGGAGTTTTGCGATTTGCGGCCTCCAGCACAATACGCGAGCGAAGATCTCGTTTTCGGCTGTGCGCAGCACGCCTTATGCTGGTGGCTCCAATGCGAAAAACTCTCGCCGCGCAGCGGCGGATTCCGGATCAGTCCGCGATTCATATTCTTCATCAAGAGGCCAGCCGTGTGCTGAGAGAACCGGTCACACCCAGGCGGTCTTTCGCAGGGGCGACGCATGCGTCGCCCTGACACGCAAGTGAAATGTGTAGGTCTGACACTATTCCCCCCTGGATTTGGTGCTTCGGAGAAACGGATTGATTTCCGGTTCCGCGGTCAACGTCCAAATCAGGTTCTGTCTTTTGTTCTGCGGGTGGAACGGCGTTCGGGAGGCTTCGCCGTTTGGCGGGTCTGTTCCACTTGCTCATACAGAGATTCCGGGGCGATGTCCGCTCCGTTGGGCCAGGATATCGTTCCCCCCTCGATGCGCGCCTGCTGGAAGAAAGTCAGATCGCGAAGCGTCGCAAATACGGGTCCTCGATCCAAGTACTGCGAGAAGTCAACGTCGCCGCTGGTGCCGTCATCGAAGACGATGCGATAACAGTACCCGCCTTTGTATTTGATCTCCGTAACGTCGTTCAGGTCCCACATGGTTCACCATCATTCAAGTGGAGCAATTCTGTTCACTTCTCTTCCGGCCTGCGCGAGCTCCCAAGCTGCGTTCAGATCATTCGCACGCAAGTCGATCCACTCTCGGACGAGCTTCAGCGCCGTCCGCGACTTGAGATCGCCCTTCAGCACGTTGCCGAAGAAATCCAGAACGGCCTTATTGCCCTGGTATTCGGCATGGATGTGCGGCGGGTTGTGCTCGTCGTGGAACATGCGTATGACGATCCCAAAGAACCGACAAAGCTCGGGCATAACGCCACATCCTTTCGCACACCATTGCCTCCATGATTATAACGCGCCAGGCGTCAATGTGTGCGAAAGAAGAGCGGCGCAGATCGAGGCAGAACCCAAAGCCCGAAACGCCCGAAGCAGGGAGAGTCCCAGACGGACCCTCCGGCGGGCGTCAGCGTTTCGGACATTTGGGTTTTGTGCTTTGGATTTGTTTCGGATTTCGAGTTTGGAATTTCGGATTTCCGCTTGCTCGTCAAGCCGGATCGGCCGCGATGTCCTCGAAGCAGGCTGGGGCGTGTTGCTTTAGGATCGCCAGCATTCTCAGGCAAGCGTTGCGGATCTCCCACTGGGCTTTCGGCGAGAGGCGGAGTTTGAAGATGTGCCGCCACTCGCGGAAGTCGGCCGAGACGACGATCTCGCTGACGCAGGCGTTGGGCAGCACGAATCGAGCGTCTTCCTTTTTCAGGCCGCGATCCCGCCATTTGCGATACATCCCCTGGATGATCTTCATGTCGTTGTGAAAGTCCGCGACGTATTCGGGCGGCATCGTCTCGGGCAGGACGTAGGCGAACTGCTCCTCATCGACGTACCGCTGCGATTGCTGCGAGACCGCCATGAGACGGTGTCGAACGAGTTGATGCGTCATCGCCCGCGAGCAGTTCCGCAGGCGAAACGTCGCGTAGGCGTGCTCCAGCGGCGACTCATGCCCCATCTTGAGCAGACGCTTGATGAACGCGGCGTCGGAATCCTCCTCGATGCGATCGAAGCTCAGGTAGCACGTCCGTCCGGCCTGTTCGATCACCCTCTCCGGATCGGGCGTGATCGCGACAAGCTCCACCTCCAACTGAATCCCCGACACATCCTGGTCCATGAACACTCCAAACACCCGGGCGGCGGGATCGGCTCCCGTAGGGTGCGTACCACGCACCGTCTTGCGTCCCATTCGATCGTTCGCGGTGCGTGGTACGCACCCTACTATCTGATGCCGCATGTTTCCGTAGGGTGGGTTCTCAACCCACGCGTTCCCCGCACCGCAAGAACGACGCGTGGGTTACGAACCCACCCTACAATATCAGATGTCTGCCTTTCCGAGCACGGCCAGCGCAGTCGTCACGTTGCCGAAGGGGGCGCTGACCGCGAAGCCCGCCACGTGCTTGCGGATCTCTTCCACCAACTCCCGCGCGATCTGGATGCCCAGGACGCGCCCCTGCTCTTTCGTCTTCGCCTGGCTCATGCGGTCCAGCAGCCGCTTGGGCACGACGACGCCGGGGACTTCGTTGGCCATGAACTCCGCGTTCTTGAAGCTCGTGAACGGCCAGATCCCCGCGATGAGCGGGATCGGCGATCCCTGCGTCGCTTCGAGGAAGCGGAGCAGACAGTCCGCGTCGAAGACCGGCTGCGTGATCGCGAACTCCGCGCCGGCCGCGACCTTCTGTTTGAAGCGGTCGATCTCCCGCGGCATGTCCGCGGCGACCGGGTTCGCCCCGACGCCGACGACCAGCGAGGTCGGCGGATCGAAGCCGTTGCCGCCGATGTCGACGCCGCCGTTGAGGCTTCGCGCCACGCCGGTCAGCGCGACCGAGTCCATATCGAAGACGCCCGTGGCGTTCGGGTACTCGCCCAGCTTCGGCGGGTCCCCCGTGATGAGCAGCAGATTCCGCACGCCGATGGCCGAGGCCCCCAGGATGTCCGACTGCATGCCGATCAGGTTCCGGTCCCTGCAGCAAAAGTGCAGGATCGCCTCGATGCCGGCCCCCTCCTGGATCTTCACCGCCGTGACCAGGGGCGACAGGCGGGAGCTGGCCCGCGGCCCGTCGGGAATATTGATCGCGTCGACGCCGGCCTCGGCGCACTGCCGGGCCTTCTCGACGACCGCTTTCACGTCCACGCCTCGCGGCGGCGTGATCTCGATCGTGGCGACGGTCTGGCCGGCGGCCAGCTTGGCGCCGAATCGCGACCGGGTCGCCAGGGGCTGCGGCGCCTTCGCGACAGGCCTGGCCACGTCCCGCACCTCGGGCGAAACCGAGACGCCGGTGCGAGTGGCCACTCTGCTGATCGAGCGAACGGCCCGCACGATCTCCCGGATGTGTTCCGGCGTCGTGCCGCAACAGCCGCCGACGATTCGCGCCCCCTTCTCGTAGAATCGCTTGGCGTACTCGGCCATGTACTCCGGCGTGCACATGTACAATTGCCGTCCCTCGATTTGGCGAGGCATGCCGGCGTTCGGCTGCACGGAGATGGGCTTGGCTGTGACATGCCGGACCAGTTCGAGGCTGCCCAGCATGCCGGAGGGGCCGACCGAGCAGTTGAGCCCCACGGCCGTCACCGCCTCTTCCCCGGCGATCTTG
>JBDKUU010001141.1:0-13406 GCA_039679525.1 Phycisphaerales bacterium
GGGCCCGTATCCGCAGGGAACGGGCCCGACGGCGTCGCGTGTCGAAGGGCGTCGAGATGGCCCGAAGGCATTGGGGCCCCTTTGACAACTTGTGGGCGTTCGACGCTGCCGGGATGAGAAGTCCAGGCAGGACGCCCGTCAAGAGAGGAGGTGGATTGGAGGACAGGAGTACTTTGTTGGTTGGAGTTTTCAGTCATCGTGGAGGGTATCGCATGCGAATGCTCTGGCGGCCCTCCGTCTCTGGGCTGGTGTGCGGGCAGTGGATCCCGGCGTGTGGCCGGGAACGGAATCTCTCATCAGCCGTCGGCAAGAAGAAAATGGAGGAAAAGAACATGAAGAACCTAGCGTTGGCATCTGTTGTGTTGTTGGGATTCTGCTCGATGACGATGGGCGCGGACATCGCGTTCTACGTCGGGGCGCCCAACGTCGATGGTTGGTACAGCGTTGCCGAGATGAACAAAAACGTCGCGACGATCATTGAGATGACCGGACGCCTGTTCAACGACGTTCAGCAGTTCAATGACAACCAGTTCGCCGATTTTGGCGCGTGGGTGGACAAGAATACGGACGATGGGGAAATGGACATTCTCTGGCTGAACGGGTGCATGCCGAGCGTCCTGTATCCGATCGGGAACACGCAGCCGGATGGGTCTCGCATCGAGAAGTGGCTCGACGGCGGAAACATGATCATCAACGTCGGCGACTGGTTTGGATACGTCACATATGAAGGGGGAGCGAGGAACGCGACGGAGAACGGCAGCACCGGGGCGGCGAACATCCTGGACCTGTCCTCCGGGATCATCGTGTCGGCGGACAACACCTCGCTGAAGGCGACCCCGACGGCCAAGGAGTTCTTGCCCAGCTTGGGCGATCCGGTCATCAGCTACAGGCCCATCGCCCCCAGCGCCGTAGTGGCTCCGTGGGAAGTCGCGGCCGTGTTTGCGTCCACCAATGGGACGGACTCGGCATCGGAATCGCGCGCTGACCCGATCGTCATCCACAACACCGAGACGAACGCGTATGTCGCCTTCATCAACCAGGCCTCCGGCACATGGCTCAAAGACCGTGGCCTGACCTGCGCGGAATTCATCACCAACTGGGTGGCCGTGAAGGTGGGGCTGGGCAACAAGTCGCTCGCCGCGGACCCTGTCCCGGCGGATGAGGCGGTCGATGTGCCCGCCGACGCGATGCTGAACTGGGTGGCCGGCGAGACTGCGGCCGCACATGACGTGTACCTCGGCGCGAGCTTCGAGGACGTCAACAGCGCCAGCCGGGCCGACCCCAAGGGCGTGCTCATGAGCCAGGACCAGACGGCCGCGAGCTTCGACCCGGAAGGCCTGTTTGAGTTCGGAAAGGTCTATTACTGGCGCGTCGATGAGGTGAACGGCGCTCCCGACAACACGGTCTTCAAAGGCGAGGTCTGGAGCTTCACGGCTGAGCCGTATGCCTATCCGATCAAGGGCGTGACGGCCACCGCCTCCAGCCAGAGCCGGGCCGACACCGGGGCTCAGAATACAGTCAACGGCTCGGGCATGAACGCCGATGACCAGGCCTCCGTCAATCTGACGGACATGTGGATGAGCGGCGCCACCCAGCCGCACTGGATTCAGTACGCATTCGACAAGGTCTACAAGCTCGACGAGCTGTGGGTGTGGAACGCCAACCAGATCGTGGAGGCGTTCGTGGGCTTCAGCGCCAAGGACGTCACGATCGAATATTCCGTGGACGGCCAGACCTGGATCACGCTCGAGGGCGTGCCGGAGTTCGCCCGCGGTATCGGCGACGCCTCCTACACGGCCAATACGGTCGTCGATTTCGGCGGGGTGGAGGCCAAGTTCGTCAAGCTGACGATCAACAGCAACTGGGGCGGCGTGGCCCCGCAGGTGAGCCTGTCCGAAGTCCGGTTCTTCTCCGTGCCTGTGCAGGCCAGAGAGCCCGTGCCGGCCGATGCCGCCACGGACATTGCGATGACTGCTTCGCTGAACTGGCGGCCGGGCCGCGGGGCCACCTCGCACAAGGTCTTCTTCGGAACCGATAACGCCGCAGTCGCCGCGGGCACCGCTTCGGCCGGCACCGTGACCGACCATGCCTTTACGCCGGCTCCGATGACCTTCGGCACGAAGTACTTCTGGAAGGTCGACGAGGTCAGCGACGCCGGGACGTATGCAGGCGACGTCTGGAGCTTCACCGCCCAGGAGTTCGCTCCTCTCGAAGATTTCGAAGCCTACACCGACGACGAGGGCAGCCGGATCTACGAGTTCTGGATGGACGGCATCGCCGACGCCGCGTTCGGCGGCTCGACGGTCGGCTACATGACTGCCCCGTTCGCCGAGAGAGCGGTCATCCACGGCGGCGCGCAGTCGATGCCTCTGGCTTACGACAACAGCAAGGCCCCGTTCTTCAGCGAGGCCGTGAAGGAGTTCGAGTCGCCGCAAAACTGCACCGGCTCGGGCGCGACAGAGCTGTGCGTCTGGACCCGCGGCTATCCGGCTTTGACCACCACGACGGTGACCGAGACCGGCGGCAAGATGAGTCTGACCGGCTCCGGCGCGGACATCTGGAACAACTCCGATGAGTTCACCTACGCCTACAAGACCCTCACCGGCGACGGCAGCATGATCGCCCGCGTGACCACCCTCGGGCCCGGCACTCAGACCTGGGCCAAGGGCGGCGTGATGATCCGCGACAGCGTCAACGGCGGCTCGACCCAGGCCATGATGGCTCTGACCGCCAACACGGACGGGGCCGCGGGCAATGGCGCCAGCTTCCAGTACCGTGCAACCACCAACGGGGCCTCCGCCAACAGCGACAGCTCCACGGTCATCAAGGCCCCGTACTGGGTCAAGATCGAGCGGACCGGCGACACCTTCACCGGCTACGTTTCCGCCGACGGCAAGACCTGGAGCCAGATCGGTACGACAGTCATCACGATGGCCGATCCGGTCCTGATCGGCATCGCGGTCACGGCGCACCTGGCCACGGAAGAGCGGACCTACCAGTTCGAAGGCATCTCCGCGACCGGAAGCGTGGGCGCCAATTGGCAGGGCGGCGTGATCAACGCGGCCCAGTACAACGACGCCGCCCCGATGTACCTGACGGTGACGGACAGCGCCGGCAAGTCGGCGACCGCCACCAGCGACACGGCGGCGACAGTCGCCGACTGGACGCGCTGGACGATCCCGATGAACAGTCTCAGCGGCGTGAGCATGTCTAAGGTCAAGAAGCTCACGATCGGCGTCGGCGCCAAGAACGCCACGACCGGCGGCTCGGGCATGGTCTTCATCGACGACATCGGCTTCGGCCGCTCGGCGCAGTAGTCCGGGCTTTATTACAGATGTAGAACTCTGGGGCCCGTCTCCGCGTGGGACGGGCCCCTCTTATTCGTCCCCCGACCCCGCATGAGGGGCTTGGCGTCCATCCCGGGCACCGAAGAATCCCCTTGCGTGACTGGGGACATTTTGGTATAAGTAGAATTCGGCTCCAGCGTGCGCGTTCTGCGCCGAGGAGCCGCTGAGCTGTGAGATTCTGTGGTGAGTGTGGACCATCAGGTGCGGTTAAAGGCACTGGTCGGAATCGGAGGCCCTGATAGCAGACATATCTCGACGAGACATAACTGGAAAAGACACGTCTCTGTACATTTCGTGACGCTTGTCCTTAGTCTTCCGCGGTGAAGCCATTGGGTCCGTGATTGAGAAGGAGGAGCCTGCCAAAGCCGAACGAAGATCAAACCCGTAGTGTATCGTTTCTGTCTGGTGGTCTGTCCAGACGACAAAGGAACAGTAGGTGGTCTTGAATGAGAGGAGTTGCCCAGATGAGAAAATCATTGCTCTTGGTTGTGGCTGCGTTCCTGCTGGGATGCGGGGTGACGCAGGCCCAGATGTTCGACATCACCAATCCGGGGGACCCGGTTGTCGGCGTACCCAACGACAACAACTGGCCGGCGGCGGAGGTTCCTCTGCACGCCATCGACAACGTGGTGGCCGGTGCGAAGTTCCTGTGCTTCAAGACGTCCTTCCAGCCGGACGCGGCCACCGGCGGCGCAGGCTTCCGCGTGACCCCGTCGGGTCCCAAGGTCGTGGTGAAGGCTATGAATTTCGCCAGCGCCAACGACTCGCCCGAGCGGGATCCGATCAAGTTCAGACTCTCCGGCGCCGATGCGAGCATCGACGGGCCGTATACGCTGATTGCCGAGGGGTCGATCGATGAGTTCGCCCAGCCGACGGCCTTCGCGAGAAACGCTTGGATTTCGACCGCCGTTGTGATCTCCAATCGCAGGGCCTACAAGCACTACGAGCTGATCTTCACGGAACTCCGCGATCGCAACGCGGCCAACAGCGTGCAGATCGGCGAGGTCGAGTTCCTGTCCGACGGCAGCCCGGCCGGTTCCGCCGGCGGCGCGTCCCCCAAGAGCGGTTCGACCGATGTGCTCCGCGATGTGGTTTTGGGTTGGCTGGCCGGTGATGCGGCCGCCACCCGCGACGTCTACTTCGGCACGAACTTCGCAGACGTCAACACCGCCAGCCGGACCGATCCGAAGGGCGTGCTCGTCAGCCAGGATCAGACGGACATCAGCTATGATCCGGAAGGCCTGCTCGAATATGGCCAGACCTACTACTGGCGCATCGACGAGGTCAACGGAGCTCCCGACTACACGATGTTCAAGGGCGAAGTGTGGAAGTTCACGACTGAGACGTTTGCCTATCCGGTCCAGAACGTGACGGCCACCGCCTCCAGCCAGAGCCGCACCGACACCGGTGCGATGAACACGGTCAATGGCGTAGGCCTCAACGCCGACGATCAGCACTCGATCGAATTGAATCAGATGTGGATGAGCGGCAACACCAAGCCCCACTGGCTTCAGTACGATCTCGGCAAAGTCTACAAGCTCCAGGAGATGTGGGTTTGGAACGCAAACCAGATGGTCGAGGCGTTCGTCGGTTTCGGCGCCAAGGACGTGACCATCGAGTACTCCACTGACGGCGCGACTTGGACCGCCCTGGGTGGAACGCATGAGTTCGCCCGGGCTCCCGGCACTCCCACGTATACGGCCAACACGGTTGTCGATTTCGGCGGCGTCAACGCCAAGTATGTCAAGCTGACCATCGACAACAACTGGGGCGGCGTGGCCCAGCAGGTGAGCCTCAGCGAAGTGCGGTTCTACTACGTGCCGGTCCAGGCCTTCCAGCCTGTGCCGGCCGATGCCGCGACGGACGTCGCCGTGAGCACGCTGATGAGTTGGCGGGCCGGCCGCGAGGCCACTTCGCACAAGGTGTTCTTCGGCGCCGACAGCAACGCAGTCGCCGCGGGCACCGCTTCGGCCAGCACCGTCACCGAGCCCAGCTTCACCCCGCCTGTCATGAACCTCGACACGGAGTACTTCTGGAGAGTCGAGGAGATTGGCGACGCCGGCACGTACCAGGGCGACATTTGGAGTCTCAAGACGGAGAAGTTCCTGGCCGTCGAGGACTTCGAAGCCTACACCGACGACGAAGGCAGCCGGATCTATGAGTCCTGGATCGACGGCATCACCACCACGGCCAGCGGTTCGCAGGTCGGGTACGATGGAGCCCCCTTCGCTGAGAAGACCATCGTCCACAGCGGAAAGCAGTCGATGCCTCTGAAGTACGACAACAGCAAGTTCACCTTCTCCGAGGCCCAGATCGACTTCGGGTCGGCCCAGAATTGGGCCGCCCGCGGCGTCAAGAGCCTCGCGATCCACTTCGCGGGCGTCACCGGCAACACCGGTCAACTGTACCTCAAGATCAACAGCACCAAGGTGGCCTACAATGGCGCCGCGGCGGACCTGGCTCGCGGTGTCTGGCAGGCATGGAACATCGATCTGTCCACCGTCGGCAATGTCAGCAGCGTTCGTTCCTTCACGATCGGCGTCGAAGGCGCCGGCGCCAAGGGCACCCTGTACATCGACGACATCCGGCTGTATCCGAAGGCCCCCGAGTTCGTCACCCCCGCTGATCCGGGCAAGACCAATCTCGTGGGACTCTGGACCCTGGACGGCAATGCCAACGACAGTTCCGGCAAGGGCAACAACGGAACCGTCACCGGCGGGACCGTGAACTGGATTCCCGGCGTAACCGGCCAGGCGATGGAGATGCTGACGGGACAGGCTTATGTCGACTGCGGCAAGAACGCCAGCCTGAATCTCACCGACGCCGTCACTGTCACGGCCTGGATCAAGATGGGCTTCACGGCCGGCGATCACAAGGTCGTGAACAATCAGGATGCCGTAACAGGCGGCTACAAGATGGGCCTCTACTCCAACAACAAGGTCGAGTTCGAGATCCGTACTTCCGGCAACGCGGGCACCCTGAACCGGGATGTGGCCGGCGGAACCGCGCTGCAGCAGGACGTCTGGTATCACGTGGCCGGCGTCTACTCCAAGGGCCAGTTCATCAAGACCTACGTCTACGGGAACCTGGACCGGGAGATGGCCACGACGGCCGTGCTCGGCACCTCGACGGCCTCGTTCATGCTGGGCCGCGGGGAATCCGCCACGGACTTGTTCTGGCTGGGCGCGTTGGACGACATCCGCGTCTACAACCGCGTGTTGTCCCAGGAGGAGATTCTGTTTGTGATGGGTCAGACGCAGCCGGTGGCCAAGCCGTTCTGAGTCGACATCCCAACGGATCGGTAATGTAAAGGAACCTTCAGGCGGGGCCCCTGTCCACATGACAGGGGCCCCGTTGTTTTGGGTTCTTCCCCGGAATCTCGCGAAACACTCTTTCTCGCCCCAACTTGCCCTGCCGCGATTTGGCGTTCGCATGGGAATAAAGCGTCAGCGAGTTGACCGGCCTCTGCCTTCTGTTTACGATTCCTGCATTATGCATCGGATTTGAAGATCAATCGCGGATGAATCGGTTCGTCGGACAGCCACGAAACAGGAGGCTTCACATGAGGCATGGGCAAAGGAATGTCACGATGGGCATGATGGCGTTCTTGTCGATGACGGGATTGGCTTCGTTTATCCAGGTCGGGACTGCGAGCGCCCAGGCCGCCGGGCCGGCGTCCGTCGTGACGCTTTACGGCGACCGCACCGGGGCGCCGATGAGTCCGTTCATTTACGGCCAGTTCATCGAGCACTTGGGCCGCTGCATCTACGGCGGCATCTGGGCCGAGATGCTCGAAGACCGCAAGTTCTGCTTCCCGATTACGGCCGAGTACAGGCCCTATCGGCAGTTGGAGGACACGAGGTTCCCGGTCGTGGGGGCCTCTCCCTGGCAGATCGTCGGGGCCGCGGACGCCGTGACCATGGTGAAGGAGGACGCGTTCGTCGGCGAGCACACGCCGCGAATCAAGGCCGGCGCCGGCATTCGCCAGCGGGATCTGGCGGTCGTCCAGGGCAAAGACTACGTCGGCTACATCTGGCTGTCGGCCCCCGAGGGCGGGGCGTCGGTGGACGTCGTTCTGGTCTGGGGCGAGGACGAGACGGCCCGGCAGACCGTTCGGATCAAGAACGTCAAGGACAAGTACCGCAAGTTCCCGCTGAAGTTCACGGCCGGCGCGGGTACGGAAAAGGCGATGCTCGAGATTCTCGTCGCCGGCGGCGATGTGATGGTGGGCACGGCGTCGCTCATGCCCGGCGACAACGTCCGTGGGATGCGGCCCGACACGCTGGCCCTTCTCAAGCAGCTCGGCGGGACGATGTACCGCTGGCCGGGCGGCAATTTCGTCAGCGGCTACAATTGGCGCGACGGGATCGGCGACCGCGACCGGCGGCCCCCTCGCAAGAACCCCGCCTGGACCGGCGTCGAGCACAACGACTTCGGCCTCGACGAGTTCATCGACTTCTGCCGCGAGGTGGGCACGGAGCCCGTGATCGCAGCCAACACCGGTTTCGGCGACGACTATTCGGCCGCCCAGGAGGTCGAGTACTGCAATCGCGGGACCGACACGATCGGCGGAAGCTGGCGGGCGAAGAACGGCCACAAGAAACCCTACGGCGTCAAGTACTGGTGCGTCGGCAACGAGATGTTCGGGCCCTGGCAGTTGGGTTTCATGCAGTTGAGCCAGTACGTCCAGAAGCACGAACGCGTCGCGAAGGCGATGTGGAAGGTGGACCCGTCGCTGCAATTGATCGGCGTGGGCAGCTTCGGGGAGATGAACAGCAAGAACGATCCGGACCAGAAGTACCATTGGACCGAGGGCATGCTGCGGGAATGCGCCAACTGCATGAACTACATCTCCGAGCATTTCTACCGCGGCCGCACGCCGTGGGCCCCCGAGGAGCCGAACCTCGTCGGGCATGTCAATCTGCTCAGGCAGTCGATCATCCAAAAGGCCGAGGGACATCGCAAGCTCCAGAAGACGCTGGGGCTCCTCGACGCCCGACCGGTGCCGATTGCGATGGATGAGTGGAATTACTGGCACCAGCCGTACGTCTATGGCGAACTCGGTTGCGCGTACGACCTCTCCGACGCACTGGGCATCGCCGTCGGCCTGCACGAATATTCCCGCAACAGCGACATCATCAAGATGGCCCACTACGCACAGACTGTCAACGTGATCGGCTGCGTCAAGACGACCAAGACGGACGCGTTCTTCGACGCCACCGCGCTGCCGCTGATGCTGTACCGGCACCACTACGGCTCGATTCCCATCACGGTCGAAGGCAATCAGGGTGCTTCGGCTCTCGACGTGGCGGCGGCCTGGACGGAGGATCGCAAGGCCGTCACCATCGCGGTGGTCAATCCCAACGAGGAGTCCAAGGCCATCGAGTTCAAGCTCGACGCGATCAAGCCGCAGGCCAAAGGCACGAGCTGGGTCATCGCCGGGAATGATCCGAAGCTCCGCAACGATGAGAACAACGAGCGGATCAAGATCGTCGAGGCTCCGGCCCCGTGGAACAATCGGCTCACCGCAGTTCCGTTGAGCATCACGCTCTTGCGATTCCCCGTCGACTGACGTGCGAAGAGCGACCAGCGGAATCCGTGCCGGGCGCATTTGGGAGGGCGGATCATGATGCCTGTCGGCAAGACAATCGAGATGGCAGTCCTACTCGTCAGCGTTTGCTGGAGTCCGTGTCGTGGCGCCTCCGAGCCTAACGATATCGGCACGATCGTGCCTCGCGAGGTCATGGAACGCGTCTATGAGCAGGTGAAGACCCCGTACAAGTACGGCGTGATCGTCACCGGCGAGAACGGAGCGAACGTCGATTGCCCCAGTGTCTTTCGGCATGGCGACCGATGGTACATGATGTACATTCTGTTTGCCGGGAGAGGCTACGAGACCCTGCTGGCCGAGAGCGAGGACCTGCTCCACTGGAAGCCCCTGGGCAAGATCCTGCCGTTTCGCGACGGGGCCTGGGACGCCAACCAGGCGGCGGGCTTCATCGCTTTGCAGGACCCGGCGTGGGGCGGCTCCTACAAGCTGGGCACATACGACGGCAGGTACTGGCTGTCGTACGTCGGCGGGGCCCTGACCGGTTACGAGACCGATCCGCTCTCAATCGGCATGGCTTGGACGGACGATCCGACTCGTCCAACCCCGTGGAATCGCCTGGATGAACCTGTGCTTTCGCCGAGCCAGCCGGACGTGCGTCCGTTCGAGAGCGTGACTCTCTACAAGAGCAACATCATTCACGACTCGGCCCGGACGCTGGGCTATCCCTATGTGATGTTCTACAACGGCAAGCGGCCCGATCGCGAGTGCATCGGCATGGCGGTCTCGAAGGACATGCGCCACTGGACGCGGTTCGGCAGAGATCCGGTCATCGACAACGGCAAAGGCATCTCGGGCGACCCGCAGATCGTCCGGATGGACGACCTGTGGGTGATGCACTACTTCGGCGCCTTCTGGCAGCCCAAGGCGTTCGATACCTTCGCCTGTTCATATGATTTGGTCCACTGGACCAGGTGGGACGGGCCGCACCTGATCGAGCCCTCCGAGCCCTGGGATCAGACCTACGCTCACAAGCCCTGGGTGATCGAGCACGAAGGCGTCGTGTACCATTTCTATTGCGCGGTAGGGGACCGCGGCCGGGTCATTGCCGTGGCGACTTCGAGGCCTCTGGGCCGGCGCGACTGATCGACCGGCTCACGCAGTTGCGACGGCGAGTCGCTCCCGCGACTTCTTCGATCCGTGGGACCGCGGGATCGGATGGCTGCCGAACCAGATCTCGTGCACGAGGTCCTGCATATCGCAGTCCTTCAGAAGGTAGGCGCAGGCGCCCGCGTCGAGCATCTTGGCGGCGTAGACCATGGAGTCGTGCACGGATAGCCCGATAACGCGAGTTTGAGGACAATGCCGCACGATTTGACGAGTGGCCTCAATGCCGTCGACCTGCGGCATGACCACATCCATGAGCACGACGTCCGGGGCCAGTTGCCTTGCCAATTGAATGGCTTCAGCGCCGTCCGAAGCCTCCCCAATCACTTCGATTCCGGGTTCGCCCTGCATCGCCTGAGCCAGGCTCCGCCGTACGGCGGCATGATCATCCACAACCAGAACGCGCATCCGCATCACCTCTATCTTCGAAAAAGTCGCTTTTGTGAACTCTCCAAATCCGACGCTCGTACCCCCATACTGGAGTCCCGGTGTTTTCTCCTAGCGTCAATATGATTGATTCGGCTAAATTGACCGAAAGGAAGTTGCGGAATTTCCTTAGTCTGCGTTACGGGAAATGCCCATATCATAGGATCGTCTTGCTCGTCCGACGGTTTGGGGTCCTCCTCGCAGGAATCTGTGCACGCGAAGCATCGCAGGGAAAGTAACGACATGAGCAGCCACCAGGAGTATGAAACGGCCGATAATATGCCGTTGCCAGGCTATTCTCGCGGCCAATTGGGATGGCAACAATCAGCCGGAGGAACGGATCCGCAGTCCCGGCCGTCGCCGGGCGGGTCGATGCCTCAGTTGGCCGACATCATCGACTGCGGAGGGGTTCAATCCCTCGTTGAGGATTTCTATCGGCTGGCTCACATTCCCATGAGCATCATCGACCTCCAGGGCCGGGTGCTGGTCGGCGTGGGCTGGCAGGACATCTGCACGCGGTTCCACCGGGTTCACCCGGGAACTTGCCGGCACTGCATCGAGAGCGATACCCAGCTTTCGGCGGACCTGGCCCCGGGCGATTGCCGGCTGTATCGGTGCAAGAACAACATGTGGGATATCGCCACGCCTCTTCTGGTCGGCGATCGGCACGTCGGCAATCTCTTCTCCGGGCAGTTCTTCTTCAAGGATGAGCCCGTGGATCGCGAGTTGTTCCGATCCCAGGCCCGGCGATATGGATTTGACGAGCAGGAGTATCTCGCCGCGCTGGACGCCGTCCCGAGGCTCGGCAGGGACGCCGTGGACACCGGCATGGCGTTCCTGACGAAGCTCGCCCGCATGCTCTCCCAACTGAGTTTCAGCAATGCTCAGCTCGCCCATTCGCTGGAGGAGCGAGGCACGCTCATGGAGTCGTTGCGGGAGAGCCGGGAGCGGCTCAACCGCGCTCAGGAGATCGCGCACCTGGGAAGCTGGGAACTCGACCTTTCGACCGGCGTGCTGACCTGGTCGGACGAAGTATACAGGCTCTTCGGCCTGAAGCCCCAGGAGTTCGAGGCCACGTACGAGGCGTTCTTGAACGCGATCCATCCGGACGACCGGGCGGCCGTCGACGCCGCCTATTCGGGTTCCGTGCGGGAAGGGAAGTCGTCGTACGAGATCGAGCACCGGATCGTCAGAAGGGAAACCGGCGAGGTCCGCTGGGTCCGAGAAAAGTGCCAGCACGTGAAGGACGAAGCAGGCAACGTCGTCCTCTCGAGGGGGATGGTCCTGGACATCACGAGCCGAAAACGCCAGGAGCAGCATCTGCAGCGATTGAATCGAGCGCTCAAGGTGCTCAGCCACAGCGGACAGGCCTTGATCCATGCCACTGACGAAGCGGCTTATCTGGAGGAGGTCTGCCAGATCATCGCCCGCGGGGGCTACGCGATGACCTGGATCGGCTTCGCAGAAGAGGATGAAAACAGGACTGTCAGGCCCGTGGCTTCGGCCGGTTTTGAAGAGGGCTACCTGGCCACTCTCCATGTTACCTGGGCCGACACGGAGCGAGGTCGAGGACCTACCGGGACGGCCATCCGCACCGGCCGGACCCAGATGTGCAGGAATATGCTCACGGATCCCGCGTTTGCGCCATGGCGCGAGGAAGCGATCAAACGAGGCTATGCCGCCTCGATTTGTCTTCCACTCTGGGACGCAGGCAAGGTCTTTGGCGCCTTGACCATCTATGAGACGGAACCGGAGTCCTTTACTGAAGACGATGTGCGACTGCTGACCGAGCTGGCGGGCGATCTGGCCTTCGGCATCACGTCATTACGTCTGCGGACCGCCAACGCCCAGGCCGCCAGGGATCTCCTCCATAGCGAAGAGCGGTTCAGGCTGCTCTCGGAGACGGCCGGCCGGCTCCTTACGTCGGAAGATCCCCAGGGAATCGTCAATTCCCTCTGTCGCAACGTCATGAAGCACCTGGATTGCCAGGTGTTCTTCAATTTTCTCGTGGATACGCGGGCCGGTCGTCTGCGTCTGAACGCCTGCGAAGGCATACCCCAGGAGGAGGCCCGCAAGATCGAGCTGTTGGATTACGGCGTCGCCGTGTGCGGATGCGTCGCACGCGACGGCGTTCGCATCGTCTCGGAGGACATCGCCGTCGTCGAGGATCCTCGAACGGATCTGGTTCGCTCCTACGGCGTCCAAGCCTACGCCTGTCATCCGTTGATCGCCGAGGGCAAGGTGCTCGGGACGCTCTCCTTCGGCACGACGACGCGAAAGCGCTTCAGCGAGGACGATCTCTCGCTGATGAAGACGGTTGCGGATCAGGTCGCCGTCGCGATGCAGCGGATCTCCTCGCAGAAGGAACGCCAGCATCACCTCGATTTCCACGTCCGGCTGTTGCGGATGACGCGGGACATTCTGGATGTGGCCGATCTCCAGACCGTGCTTCAGATGGTCGCCGACGCTTCTGTCGAGTTGACCGGGGCGAAATTGGGAGCCGCCGGACACGGATTCATCGATGGCCGGCCGCAAGTGCAGGCGGTCTCGTACGGTCCCGATGCGCCTTTGTGTCAGATGGAGGGCGGCTTCTCCGTCGTCAAGGGCGGCGTGCACATGGATTTGACCGGCTCGAAGGAGTCCATCCGCCTGACGGACGAGGAGCTTCACGCTCATTCGGCCTGGTGGGGTCTGCCGCAAGGGCACGTGCCGCTCCGCGGCTTGCTGGCTGCGCGGCTGCTCGACGCCGACGGCCGAGCCAACGGCATGATCATGGTCAGCGACAAAACGGAGGGCGACTTCAGCGAGGAGGACGAGGTCCTCCTGCGCCAGGTCGCGACGATCGCCTCCCTGGCGATCCGGCTGATCGAGGCCCGCGACGAGGCGCAGCGACGCGCCCAGGAGGCCCTCGAGGCCGG
>JBDKUU010001142.1:0-9075 GCA_039679525.1 Phycisphaerales bacterium
CCCTGCGAACGATCAAGCAGGACGATCAGCTCAAGAGCATTCCGGTCGTGGTCCTGGGGCCCTCCGGCGATCATGACATCGTCGACGAGAGCTTCGAACTGGGAGCCGCAGGCTACATGACCAAGTCGCCCGACACCAGGGAGTTCTCCGCGACGATGCGTACGCTCTACGAGTACTGGAGTCTCAGCGAATTGCCCAAGTGACGGGATGAAACCGCACGTCGCAGCTCGCAGGCCGACGGCGGTCCTTACGACCCTCTCCTGATCCAGCGGAACCGGAATGTGTCCCGGATCCGCTCTGTGAACCGCACTCCCATGCGTTGCGTGCTCGCCGGGAAGTCGTGTTTCCTCAAATCACCGCCGTCGACGCGACGAGTCCGACCCGGGGCAAGACGCGCCAACAGCACGCCCGCCAGACCCAGCCACAGAGCTCTCGCCCGCCGATGCGTGGCCGGGATCCTCGAAATCCTCAGTGTTGTCAACCGCCGCGACGACATCGGTCACCTCTGCACGGCGAGGGCGACGGCGCCCAGCAGTTCCTCGCCGGTCCGATTGAGATCATCCTGGGCTCCGAAGAGCTGATGACGATCGAGGACCTCCGGGGCCTCCCGGTAATACCGCTCGACGGCTCCGACTCCGCCCTCGGCGGGTCCGGAGGTTCGATAGTCGCCTTCCAGCAGCCACGAACTGACGTCGTCGTCGTGCTCGGCCGGATAGATCAGGGCCACGGCGTAGTGGCCGTCGGCGTACTTCGCCAACTGCGCCTTGGCCCGGCAGGGCGGCAGCATCCGCACGGCCAAAGCCACGAGCCGCTTGAAATCCCCCTCGGCGGTCGCTTCATCCTTCGCGTGGAAGACCATGCCGGACTCGAGCTGGAACCTCTCCGCGGGCACGCCCCTGAGCTCCAGACGGCCGTCGGGATACGCCCGATGGATCTTGTATACTTTTCCTGCCCCGTACCGTTCGCTCTCCAGGAGCTCGGTCACTTCTTCCGCGGTGAACCCCACCCCGGCGTGGTCGCCGAAGTCGAACACGTACAGTCCTTCGTATCGATCAGGTTTTTCCAATTTCGGTAGTTTCATACAGGTATTATACGCGGGGCCCGGCGGGTTGCACGCACTTTTTCGATCGGTCCGCCGCGGCATTGCCTTGCGGGAAGTCCTGAGTTAGGATGCTCGCGTTTCGTGGTGCTATCGGTTTTCGAATGGGATTATGAATGCTCCGTGAATCGTGCAGCCTGGTGATTCTGTCGTCAAGCCTCCTGGCGGGTGGGGCCGGCTGCCGGCAGACCACCAGTCTCGTTGGCGCGGTGGTGTGCCAGGACACCCACCTGCATCTTGCATTCGGCCGGCCCGGCCGCTGGACCTTCGACGGGATCGACGCCAGGGTGCCCCCGCGGATTCGGCCGGGGACGTACGCCAGCGCCACATACGGCGTGCGTTTCCTCGACCCGGCGAACCTCGGGCCTCACAGATATCGTTACGCCTGGTCGGAGCAAAACGGGATCATCTACACGTGTCGTGCCGGGCACATCGACATCGCCCACCTGCGCAAGGCGGCGGACTGGACGGCCTATCTGGCCGCCGTGACGCTCGAACGCATGGAGGCGGGGCATACCCAGTTTCAGTTCAAGCTGCGGGAGCCCTCGGTGTACCATGTCGCCCTGACGTTTCCGCCCGACTGGGACAGCCGCGAAGCCACTGAGCGGGAGAGGATCGCCCGCGAAGTCGCGAGAGACGTCGGGCAGCATCTGGCCTACACGGCGTTGACATGGCACGAGATCCTCACCTGGTTCGGCTTCAGGCCTCGCGGATACAAGGCCGAGTTCCCGTCGGCGTTTTCCTGGGAGGACAACTACTCGAATCTCCTGGGCACGCACATCGCCGCCGCGGCCCTGGGGCAAGAGGGATTGCCCTATGACGAGGCCGTGACGGGACTCCTGCAACAGCGGCTCGATGAGCTGGAGCCGCAGTCGGCCGAAGTCGCCAGGCAGGCCTCCGAGTCCATGAGAGGGTCGTGGTACTCCAGGGGCGGGCTTGTGACCCGCATCTACAAGAGAAATCTCGACACAGGGTGGGACGACGGGTATGTCACGCCGTGCCTCGTTCCCGGCGTAGCTGCCTGCGGGGGGACGGAGCCTTTGCCGTTGGCGGCTCCCGCACTGTCTTCGCTGGCCCGCTACGGCTTCTCCATCGCCGTGGAGATCGAAGGCCGCGTATGGGAGCAGGGGAAGATCCTGGCCGCCCTCGATGCTCAGGGATGTCCGCCGGTCAGGCGTCTCGACCCGCGGGTCCATTTTCCTGCGATTCTGGCGTATTGTCGGACGCAGTGGGCCGGCGATCTGATGTTGGAAAACGAACAGGGCCCGTCTCCTGTGGAAACGGGCCCTGTGATTGTGCGTTGATCGAACGATTCGGCGACTATTGAGCCGGGTGGCCGACGCCGATGTCGTCGATGTACAGCATGCCGCCGCCGCTCTTGACCGGACTGGTCTTGTTGCCGGCGCCGACGGTGATCTTCTTGACGGACTTGAGATTGATGCCCGTCAGGCTGCTCAGCGGGACCTTCCACTGGGTCCAGGCGGCCGAAGTGGTCGCGGTGGCGTTGGTCGCCGTGGCGGTCTTGCCCGCGCTGTCCTGGACGATCACGTACAGGCTGTCGGGGGCGTTGGCCTTCTGGGGATCGACTCCGATCGCCTGCACCTGCCAGGAGGCGCCGGTCACGTTGCCCGTAATCGCAGCCCCGGACATCACCGCGGTCGTGGTCGCCGCGACGTTGTGGCTGGTCACGCACAGGCCGATGTAGACCGGGTTGTTCATCGCCAGCGTGGTCGAGGCGAGCGTGCCGTCGGCGTTCTTGAGATCGGTCCAGGCCTTCCCGTCGGCGGAGTACTGGGCCGTGAAGACGTCGCCCTTGCGAATGAGCTTGACCCACTGCGGAGCCACGATGCTCGCCTGGGTTGCGCTCAAGCACGTGCCCGCCGTCAGTGAACGCCAGCCCAGGGACACGCCGCTGCCGTAGGACTGGATGAAGTAGATGAACTTGGAGTCCGCGCTGAGGCTCTCGCGGATCATGACGCCCGCCTTGGCCCAGACGTTGGTGTTCTCCACGCTCTCGACTTTCACGACGATCGAGCCGTCGCCCGCGAGGGTTTTGAACGCGTACCGGAAGTTGTCGGCGTTGCCCCAGATGTCGGTGCCGGCGGCGCTCATGGTGATCGTGCCGGCATTTTCCACGAAGGCGGCGGGGTTGCCGCGGACCCACAGGCTCAGGGTGTCGGCCCCGCTGAGCGTCCAGTTCTGGGCGGGGGCGAATTCCTGCTCGGCCTCGCTGTAGAACGGCGTGTTGACGTTGTTGTACTCGAAGGGCATCGACTGCTTGCCGCCGTGAACGATCGTCTTCTCGGCGAACGGGGCGTCGATGTAGCCGACGATCGAGCCGCTGGCCTGGTTGGTCATGCCGTCGATCCAGCTTTCGTAGATCCGATGGTCGTCGTCGTTGTAGGCTTCCATATCGTCGACGACGGCGTATTCTTTCGTGGTGACGCTCCAGACGTCGCCCGTCCATGTGGTGGGCGTGGCCGCCTCGTTTACCTCAACCACTCTCCAATAGTACGTGGTCCCCAGCGGCAGATCGCCCGGGGCGAAGCTGTTGTCGGCGACCGTCTGAACCGGCGCGGTCCCGGCGGCAATGGCCTCCCGATCGGCGCCGAAGTAGACCTTGTGCGTCGCGGCCTCGCGTCCGGCCCGCCAGGTCAGCAGAGTGTCCGTCTCCGCGCCTGTCGCGCCGTTGGCCGGCATCGGCTCTCTCGGCTGGGCCGGCGTGTAGAGGAACCGCACCTCGCTCAATCCATACTGGGCCATGAGACCGCCCCAGTTGCTGCTGATCGTCAGCTTGACGAACTTGGCGGCCGCTCCGCCGAAGTCCACGGGCGTGTCGGGCGTATAGGTCGGCGCGCAAGGGGCCTGCGGGAACTGGAAGTCGCCCAGCCGGGTCCAGACTTCGCCGTCGGCGGAGTACGACACGATCACGTCCTTGACGCCGAAGCCCAGGATCGATTCGAGCGACTGGTTGGAGTTCCAGACCTGCAGCTTGTCGAGCTTGTACGTCTTGTCGAATTCGAACTGAATCCACGTCGGTTGGGTTCCGCCCGAGGCGCTGAGCCACATCTGCGCGGGGTCGACCGAGTGCTCGTTGGCGGCATTGAGGCCCGAACCGTTGATCGTGTTCTCGGGCCCCATCCCCGCGTTGGAGCTCGAAGCGGAGACCGTGACGTTCGCGATCGGATAGGAGACGGGCTCGGCCGTGAACGACCAGAGGGCGCCTTTGGCGATCTCGGAGCCGACGACCTCGTCCACACGCCAGTAGTAGACCTGGCCGTACTGGAAGGGGCCGGCCGGCGTGTAGGTCGTCTCCGTCTGGCCCTGGCTGACCAGAACGCCCTTCGGGGCAGTCCGGCTGGCGCCGGCGACGTCCTCGAGGGAAGTTCCGAAGTACACGTCATGCGCCGTGGCGGCGTCAGTTGCTTTCCAGCTCAGACTCGCGTCAGAGGCCACGTCGATCGCCTTGTCCTGCGGGTTGGGGTCGGCGGCGGTGTCGCCGGACTCGCCGAGCATGTAGCGAACGGCGTTGATGAACATCTTCGCGCCGTCCGGATACAGATCGTAGACCCCGGCCGTTTCCGAGCTCACGCCGTCCGTTTCACGGGCGCCGGTCAGGAACACCAGCCGGGGACCGGCCAGCACGTCCGTTCCGGCTCCGTTGGCATGCGTCACGGTGACGCCGGCCGGCCATTCGGCGATGACCATCGCCCCGATGGCGGAATGAGCGCTGCCCGCGGCGACCGTACCGATGACTTTACCATTTGCGTTTGCGACCTCGGTGATGATCGAAATGCCGCGCATCTGGGCCCCGGTGACGGGGTGCTTGACGACGCCGGCATACGGATTCGCCATGGCGCCGCCCGACAGGTCGATCCCCGAGAAGATCTGGTGCGTCGGATCGGTGGCCGTGAGCCTGATGTCCCCGGTGATGTCGGGGATCGTGTTTCCGGTGGACAGGCCCATGCGGTTCTGCCGGATGGCGTAGCCGCTGAGGATCATCATGGGAGCGGTGATCGTGGTGTTCCACGTCGTGGCCGCGGCGTCCTGATAGTTGGCGCTGTTGACCGAGCGGCTGATGACCACCAGATCGGCCGCGTTGAGCAGGGCGGCGTCGGGAGTACCCGTCGTGACGTAACGCGTCACATTATAGCCGTTGGCTTCCAACAGATCCGTGTATCCTTTGTCGGAGGCCACGGTGAGGCCGGTTCCGGCGGCTCCGGAACTCGGCGTGTTGTCGCCCGAATGAAAAGAGACCCAGATGATGTTGGCCGCCGAGGCGGGGAGGCTTAGGCATAAGCCTATCGCCAAAACGAGAAGAGCCAGTTGTCTGTGCATGCCGATCCTCCTTCTATGAAATTAGTGTAAACACCCTCGCTGTGAAAGCGAGTCTATGCACCTGCCAGGGATCATCGAGAGTATCCGTAAAGGAGACAGTCCAAGCGGTTCACCACACTCCAAATCCCTGCCAACACTTCGAAACATCGGCCATTCTCGGCGCGTCACCAACAACCGACCATCAATGACGCTGCCCTCCCGCCCCTCGGGAACCTCCGTATTTTCAGTATAGCCGAATCGATCCCGAATGCCAAGCAGAAAACCCGTCTTTTGCCACGAAGACCGTTTTTTCCGGACTCGGATGCGATCGCAGGCTGGTCCTGCGTCGCACCCGCGTCACGGCGAAATCGTCGCGACCTTGAGCCGGTTCAGGCCGCCGACCTGCTTGTCGCCGGCGCAGTAGGCCAGCAGCACGCGATGGTCGATGAACGAGATCGTCGTGTAGCAGTACCACCCGTCCGGGTTGTCTTCGAGGACTCGCGAGGGGCTCCAGGTCTGGCCCTCGTCCTTGCTGACCGCCAGGCACAGCGGCGTGCGCCGGCCCTTCGGATAGGGATGCGCGCCGGAATGGTCGTTCCAGATGCACAGCAGGTCGCCCGTCCGGGGATTTCGCTCGATGGATGCGGGACTCAGAGGCGACGCGAGGCTCGACGGCACCGGCTTCGACCAGGTTTCGCCGCCGTCCGGGGAGTGACAGATGTACTGGCTGCCGGCGTCGGTTCGGATGAACATCATCAGGCGTCCGTCTTTCAACTCGACGACGCCCGGCTCCTGGAGGGTGATCCGCCTGCCGTCGGGAGCGAAGCTTTTGAACGTGTCCCTGCCGCGACGCCAGGTCTTGCCGTTGTCGTCGGACAGATAGCACATGATGACGCCCGCCGAATCCCTCGGCCGGCCGGGACCCTGATGCCACGCCACCGGCAGGATCAGCCGGCCCGATCCCAACTGCACTGCGCGGTCGTTGTTCAGCACGTAATAGCCGACCTCGTCGGTGATGCAGGACCTCGGCTCGCTCCAGGTCTTCGCCTCGTCTGTCGAAAGGCACATCATGGGCCGACAATCCTCATCAGACGTCTTACGCAGGTAGAAGAATGCGATCTCGCCGGCGGCCAGGCGAAGCAGCGAAACGGACATGACGTTCATGCCTCCGGTGCGAGGGACCACGATCGTGTCCCCGCTCCAGGTCTTGCCGCCGTCCGACGAAGTCCGCATGGCGAGGTCTGCTGCCGCATCGTCGTCGCCGCCGCCGGTGAAGCGGGTGTAGATCAGGCAGAGCCGCCCATCTTTCAACTCGATGAGGTCCCCCTCGGAATTGCGGGGATTCCTCGGACCCGGGTCGATCGTCAACAGCGTCTCGATTGACGGACTTGCCGCCGTGACTATGGATATGTCCTGATCGCCGTGGATCTCGATTGTGTCTGTGGCGTTGTCTCGCTGCACGAGCACTCTCGTCGTGTCTGCGACCTGCTCGATCCGGACGCCTGTGACGCGAGGCTTGCCGTCGGCGGCAACGGGCTCCAAAACCGCGGCAAATCGTACGTTTCGGCCCTTCCTGCCGACGATCGTCATGGGGATGCGATCGGTCACCGATCCGCCGACGCCATCGCCGACAGTCGCCGTCGTGTCTTTTTCGCCCGCGATCGTCAGATGGAGCGAGACCCTGGCGTCGTCAAATCGGACGCGGACGGTGTCCGACGTCACGCCTTGCCGGGCGTTCTGGATGTACTCGCCGCCCGGGAACTTGCCCGCCAGGTTTGCGTCGCTCGTGGCCGTTTCGCAGACGGCCTTCTGCCCGCGGTTGTGATAGACCCAGTCGAATTCGTGTTCGCCGTCGCTGTGAAGCTGGTCCAGAACGAGCAGGTAGGAGTCGGTCAGGACGAGCCGGCGGGTGTGGCGTACGCCTGGATAGGCGTCGTCGCAGCGTGCGGCGACCGTCGCGAAACCGTCACCCTGCTGGAATCGAAGGAGTTTGCCGGTCGCGGCCTCCTGGCTTTTGCCGTCCACGAGCACCGCGTTGTGCGAGATCGTGGCCTTGTACCAGTTCTTGTGAATGGGCAATCGATAGGCCTGGCTGCGGGCCCGGCCCGGGTCGACGCCCAGCTCTTTCTCGAAGCCGTAGAAGACGAAGCTGAGTTTGTCGAAGTGGCCGTGGAAGCCGCCGTAGGGTCCGAAGGTCATCGCGGCGGTCAGTCCGGCGGGGCCATTCGTTCTGAGGATCGCATGGCCGGCGTCTTCGACGAGTCTGCTCGTCAAGGCAGGCGGGGCGGACGTGACATCGGTCGACCGGCCCAGCAGAATGCTCTCGAAATTCGGCCTCGGGGACAGCATCGCTAGGATCTGCGGGTCCTTGTACGCGTGATAGGCCGGCTCGAACAATCGGCCGATGTTCTTGACTGAGGAGCCCGTGTCGTCGCCGAAGCGGGGCAGCATGCCGTCGGCCATCGTGTAGTGGACAGGCAGCGTGAACATGGCCTTGAGCCGCTCGTTCGACCAGAGGTCGATGTCCAGCCGGCGGGCGGTCTCGGCGATATTGACGAGGGCCTGGAGCGTGTAGAAGTGATAGCCCCAGGAGTTCTCGTACCACATGCCTTCCTTGGAAACGGAGACGTCCATCTGGTAATAGAAGCCGTTCTGCGGGTCGGCGATCGCTCTGTGCACCCAGGCGGGGTCGTTGAGCAACGCTCCGCCCCAGATCATGCCGGCGTCGTGCCAGGTCTGCCAGTTGTTCTTGCCGGTCCGATTCCGGTCCAGGTTCTGGAGCATCGGCAGGATGAGGCCCTCGCGAATCTTTTCGTGGTCCGAGGCGGAGAGTACGCCGCTGTCGTGGATCAAGTCGTAGGCCGGTCCGATCTCCGTCGACAGGCAGACGGCCTCGTTCAGCGTCTGCTCGAAGATGTGGCCGCCCGAGCGATTCCTGGGATCCTGGGTGCTGGAGTTGGTGTGGTAGGGGTATTGCTCGTATCGCTCCGCGTATCCGAGCAGGACCTTGGCCGCGTACTCGGCGAATCGCTTGTCGCCTGTGATCGCATAGGCCCATGCGGCGGTCCGCATCTGACGCAGGTTGCGGTCGTGCTGATTGCTGAAAATCACGTCGTCGTAGGGCGGGCCGGAATAGACCTGTCCGCACTTCGGGCACCGATGATGCGTCGCGTCGATCGTCTTGAGCGCGATCTCGCATTTGTCGCATTGATACCATTGATTGTGTTGACCGCCCCGCGGAGGGAAAACGGGCGATTCGTCGATGAATCCTCTGGCTTCCTTCTCGATGGACGCGATGGCGTCATGCTCGGGCCCCGCGGCTTGATAGGCCTGGCGCACCCTCGCGAGTTCCTCGGCCGTACACGCGAGATAAGGATGGGCTCGTTGGGGGAGGGGCACTTTGACGTCGGGTTGAGCAGGACTTCGGCTTGCGGCGACGAGGCATAGTACTGCCGCCAGGCCGGCGATTCGGATGGCGTGTCGGAGACGCGGGTTGCACGTGGACGTTGCGTTCATTGGGTCCTCCCGGATTCATCTTATTTCCACCGGGGAACAGAATATCCGCAACGAGGCGATCCATCAAATCCAATGTCCCAGGCAGAGACCCCTGCGTGAGCTTTTTCTTGCTCGCCGCTAAGGATAGCTCCTATTGAGCCCCA
>JBDKUU010001143.1:0-5698 GCA_039679525.1 Phycisphaerales bacterium
TCCTTATGAATGGCGAATCGCGGCGATGGAACTGCCGAACTCATGGAAGGCCATGACACTGAGGGCATCGCCGGAAGGCGAAGGGACTTGCTCGATCAAGCTCGTGGAGTTGGACGGCTGGCGGATGCGGGTTCGCATCGATTCCGCCACGGGCGGAGACATAGGGTGGGCGATCACCTTCGGCGATGATGCGGCCGGCAAGTGAGCGAGGAACATCGCCTCAGCTCACGCGGTGCGAGAAGATGTGCTGCCAGTCGAGCTCCAGGCCCATGCCGGGGGCCTGCGGGATCGCGATGCAGGCCTGTTCGTCGAGGACCGGCTCCGGCGTCTCTCGGCCGGGATGGACGCGGGTGGTTCGTGAGATCGAGGAAACCTCGACGTGCCGGATGAGCGACTCGGAAGTCGCCGCGATGAGCTGGAGATGCGGATAGGCGTCCAGCCCGACGTCGTTGAGTTCAAGCGGGGCCCCCAGGGATTCGCACGCCGCCGCCAATTCGATGCAGGGCGTGAAACCGCCGAAGTGGACGTCGATCTGGCCGATGTCGCAGGCCTTGGAGGCGAGCCAGGCGGCCCGAGCCTGGTAAGAACCGGCAAGAGCCTCCGGGCCGCAGACGGGCGTCTTCACCTGGGCGGCCAATTCGACGTATCGTTCGCGCCAGGCTTCGGTCTCGGGCATGGGCGATCCGTACCATTCGAACTGCAGGGCGTCCAGGAATTTGCCGACTCGCAGGGCCTCGTCGAACGTGTACGTGCCGCCGTTGTCGGCCATGCACGCGAACTCCGGCCCCACCGCGGCGCGGACCGCCTCGTAGATCTCCATGTCGCGATCCGGCAGTCCGATGCCCGGCGCTCCCTCGGCGCCCGCGCCGGGGGCGAAGTGAGGGCGAATCTTGCAGCCGGCCACGCCCGCCTCTTTGCAGGACTGGGCGTATTCCGCATACCGCGACGGATTGCCGAGATTGAAGTCGGTGGTCACGTAGGCTTTGACAGTCTTCCGTTGCGTGCCCAACAGAGCGTGGATGGGCTTATCCTCCATCCGGCCGAGCAGGTCCCACAGAGCCACGTCGACCGCCCCGAACGTGCCCAGCGGCAGGCCGCTTTCATAGAGCTCGCGCCAGATCTCGCCGGGAGAGCCGATCACCCGGTCGATCAGGCGGGTCCTGATTGCGGCAGCGGTATCAGCATTTGGAGCCATCCAACTCGACACATCGGCCCATCCGCGTATTCCGGGCTCCGCGGTGATTCGCACAGCGCACCGGCGATCGGGTTCATTTCCCGGACCACGCAGCCCCGTCTCGTAGACGAACCACTCGATCTCGGAGACCGTGATCGTGTCGGGAACGCTCAGCAGGACGAGACCGCGAGCCGCCGCCCACTTGCCCATGGCGGCGACGAGCCCGGCCATCTTCAGAAACGTTCTTCGATCCATACGCACCCCAATGCTCCCATAATACCAAATGGACATGGGAAATGCAAGGATGGATCGAGACGGACTAGGCCCTGGCCGTCGCGGAAAGGCCGCTCTGCGACGACGCGGCGTCCATGCTGCACCGGGACCGCAGATTATCCAGCACGTTCATGAAGTTGATATAGGAATCGTAGGGGGAGTCGTAGGGGTTGAAGTATTTGTGCACATCGCCGTCGGCGAACCACTTCGTGCACATGTAATAGAAGTGATCCGAGGTCTGAAGCCTTCGCCAGTCGGCAAGGAGTTCGGGATCCCTGGAGTCCTTGACCAGCCCCTCGAGGTTGTACAGTTCCGTGATGGCGTTGTGCTGCATGGGGTTGCCCAGCCAGGCCGAGAGGTCTCGCTCGATGTCGGCCCAACTGATGAAGTACGGCACGTCGATCGTGTCCACCGCCTCATATGCGGCCGCCACCTCCGTCGGGGTCTTGAAATCGGTGTCCGGATGCCTGAGGATCTCGCCGGGCAGGTATCGAAGGAACTCGAAGATCCCCGTATCCTCCCATTGATGCTCTCCGAACGTCTCGTAGTCCACGAAGAGATTCACGACGAAGCCGTTGCCATTGACGGCGTTGACCCACTGGGCGAATTTTTCCGCCCGCAGGGGCCACTCGCTCCAGCCCTGGTTCGAGAAGCGAAAGGCGATGTCGTCGCTGAGCCGGTAGTTCTTCAGGAGCAGCTTGATGCGGCGTGTGTTCGGGGGGCGATACACGTAGTTCGGGCTGCGATAGCCGAGGATGTGGTCGGCGCCCTCGCTGAGGATGGCGTCGAAGCCGCCCAGCCGCTCGACCGCCTCGGCCAACGCGTTGCTGTAGATCAGCTCGGTGTTGCGGAACACGCGGGGCATTTGGCCGAAGGTGTCGCGAATCAGGCGTTTGTGCGCCTGGACCTGCGAGGCGAACTCGCCGGGCGAGAACAGGAAACTCAGGCTGTGGTGGTAGGTTTCGGCCAGGAACTCGACGCAGCCGGTTTCGGCGAGATCCTGGAAACTGGCCAGGACGTCCGGCGCGTACTCCTTGAGTTGTTCGAGCAGGATTCCCGTGATGCTGAACGCCACCTTGAAGCGGCCCTCGTGCTGGAGGATCAGATCGAGGAGCAGGCGATTGGCGGGCAGGTAGCACTTGTCCGCGACTTTGCGGCAGACCTGGGCGTTCTTGAACCCATCGAAGTAGTCCGCGGCGTCGTCGAAGATCGTGTAATGGCGAAGACGGTAGGGTTGGTGCACCTGGAAATAGAAGCACACGGAAGCCATGGATTCTCCTTGCCCAAGACCGCTCAGGCGACGCTCAGCACTCTCCGATAGATGTCGTTCACTTTTGCCGCCGAGTCCTCCCAGCGGAAGCGGCGGGCCTCCGCCTGGCCGTTCGTGCGAAGCATCTCCGCCAGGGGCGGATGCCGCAGAACGCCGACGATCTTATTGGCCATCTCGCTCGTGTCCCAGAAGTCCACCTTCAGTGCGTTGCGGAACGTCTCGGCCAAACCGCTTTGTTTGCTGATGATCACGGGCACATCGTTCTGCAACGCCTCCAGCGGAGCGATTCCGAACGGCTCCGAAACGGAGGGCATCACGTAGAGATCCGCCAACCGGTACACCCTCTGCACGTCGGCGCCTCGCAGGAAACGGGTGAAGAAGACCCTTTGTCCGATCCCCAGCCATGCCGCCAGTTCGATGATTCCGTGGAGGCGGTCGCCGTCGCCGGCCATGATGAACCGGACGTTGGACAATTTCTCCAGGACCTTCTTGGCCGCGTACAGGAAGTATTCCGGCCCTTTCTGCATCGTGACGCGGCCGACGAACAGAACGTTCTTGTCGCTCCGGCTCGGCCAGGGGGGCCGCGGCGTCTGGGAACCGGCCGATTGATCCACGCCGTTGTAGACGACCTCGACTTTCTCCGGCGGCACGGCGTACCGTTCGATGACGATCTTGCGGGTGTAGTTGCTGACGGTGATCACGCGGGTCGCCGCGTGCATACCCTGGCGTTCGATGTCGTACACGAACTGATTGACGTGCTCGCCGCTGCGGTCGAATTCGGTGGAGTGGACCTGGACGATCAGCGGTTTCTTGCTGTAAGCGGCGACCGCGATGCCGGCGGGGAACGTCATCCAGTCGTGCGCGTGAATCACGTCGAACACCTCCCGATGCGCGATCCGCGTTACGCGCTGGGCGTACCGGAATACCTCCTGTTCCAAACTGGGGCCGTATTGCGCCGAGCCTGTCTGCGGCTCCTCGGACAGTTCGGCTTCAGCCGCGGCGGTGATCGGTCGGGCGGGCTGAGGGCCGAACCGGCCGTAGGCCGTCAGGGTCGACGGGACTGCGCGAATGCGAATGCCTGGCGTGCTCCGGGCCGGCGATTCGCCGGTTTGCGGGCCCGAGCCGGCGAAGTGAATGGGCTTCTGCCTGGGCAGGATGAACGTCACCTGCGTGCCCTGGCGGCTCATCGCGTTGGTCAATCCATAACATGCCGTGCCGAGGCCGCCGCTGATGAAAGGCGGGAACTCCCAGCCGAGCATGAGTGTCGTAATGCTCATCGATGCATCCTCCCTCCCCGCGAGGATCCAACTCCATGCACGTGTCGGCAGGCGGGCCTTCGGAAGGGCGTTGGGGCCTTTGCCGCACGATTCTCTTCGAATGCTTCTTGCCCACAGGCGTCCGGGGAATCCTGCGCGACAAAGACTCCCTCACGAATGGGGCCCAACGCTCCTGCATCCTCGATCGCGTCTGGCCGCTGCCGGCGTGCACCACGTGGCCCCGGCGGGATTGCATATAAGACGGTTATCTCCGCATCAGTATTGTCGGTTCACTGCCGCGGTCCACAGATCGGGTCCGAAGGCGACGATCCGGAATGTCTTGCCCCAATCGCGAACTGCCGCGGCTGGATGGGACATCCGCATTCATCCCTCATGCCCACTGTGCGGCCGACCGGCTCAAGTCTCTGCGTCCGTGCCCCGCATGATTCAGCGGCACGGTTCTCCTGTAGCGTACACAGACGCGACCGGAAGGCCGGATGAGGAAAGGTCTCATTCTGTCGGCGGCGAAACACGCATTTGCCGGCCTGATCACAGGTCGCAAGGCTTTCCAGCGGTCGATGCAGTAGGGTGTCGAACTGTTTCCCGCGGTTCAGGACGTGCGCCTGGATCCGGAGGTCACCGTGGCTTGACAGGGTCTGCGGCTATACGCTCGACTGCTGCTCCTGTTTGGCGGTGGCGAGAGTCTTGGCGATGGCCTCGGCGGAGCGGTTGAGCGCCTCCTGCTCCTCGGATGCGAGCTGCGCGTCGACGATCCGCACCACGCCGTTTTCGCCGACGATGCACGGAACGCTCAGGCAGATGTCATGGATGCCGTACTCGCCCTGGAGCAGGGTCGAAACCGTCAGCACGCTGTTCTCGTTTCGCAGGATCGCGCCGGAGATGCGGACGAGAGAAAGCCCGATGCCGTAGTACGTCGAACCCTTGTAGTCGATGATGTGATAGGCCGAATCGCGGACCTGCTCGGCGATGTGCTTGTGGTACTGCTTGTAGTCGCAGACCTTGCAGACCCGGCAGTAGTCCTCGACGGAAATGCCGGCGATGTGCGAGAGGCTCCACGCGGCGACTTCGCTGTCGCCGTGCTCGCCGATGATGTAGGCGTGCACGTTGCGGGCGTCGATGCCGCAGTGGCGGCTGAGCATGAACTTGAACCGGGCCGTGTCGAGCACGGTGCCCGAGCCGATCACCCGTTGCCGCGGCCAGCCCATCCGTTCGAGGGCGATCTGCGTCAGGGTGTCCACCGGGTTGGTCACCATTACGAGGACGGCTTCGCTCGGGTATCGGGCGATCTGGTCGCAGATGGCCTGGACGATCCTGGCGTTCTTTCGAATGAGGTCCGCGCGGGACTGGCCCGGCGCCTGCTTGGCCCCGGCGGTGACGACGATCATGCTGGCGTCGGCGCAGTCCTCATAGGAGCCCGCCTTGATGTGGACAGGGGGAATGAACTGCAGACCGTGGGACAGGTCCATGATCTCGCCTTCGACACGGCCCTTGTCCAGGTCGATCAGGGCGATCTCCTCGGCCATGCCCGTCTGCAGGAGCGCGTAGATGTACGTCGCGCCCACCGCCCCCGCCCCGATCACCACCACCTTTCGCTCACGTCGCGCCATCGTTTCACCTCGTCGCAAGAACGGTCCCCAACTCGGGCCCTTTTCTGAGCCAGACTGGCGATCGGCCCTCATGGTTCACGCGTCGCGAGCGACTTCC
>JBDKUU010001144.1:0-17439 GCA_039679525.1 Phycisphaerales bacterium
GGGCGTTGACAGGCCGGGGGCTGATGGGTAATCTATCAGGTTTCCATCGCTCTGTGTAAGGGTTTGCGATATGAAGGTTTCCATCAGTTGGCTTCGTGACTACGTGGACATCGATCTCTCGGCGGAGAAGGTGGCCGAGATCCTGATGAATCTGGGCCTGCCCTGCGAGGGGATCGAGCATTTGGCGGACGATGCCGTGATCGACGTGGAGGTGACGAGCAACCGCGGGGATTGCCTCAGCCACATCGGAATCGCTCGGGAGCTGGCGGCCGCGACGGGCAAGCAGCTCCGGCTGCCGGAGGTCCGTCTCGAGGAGACGAATCGTCCCGCGTCCGACTTCGTCCAGGTGGAGATCCGCGATCCCCAGGCGTGCGGGCGATACACCGCCCGGATCATCGAGGGCGTCAAGGTCGGGCCGTCGCCGGAGTGGGTGCGGAAGAGGCTCGAAGCCGTCGGGATGCGGAGCGTCAACAACGTCGTGGACGCCACGAACTACGCCATGATGGAGACCGGCCAGCCGCCGCACGCGTTCGACTACGCGACCATCGAGGGCGGCAAGATCATCGTGAGAAAGGCCCGGCCCGGCGAGCGGATCGTCAGCATCGACGGAACTCAGTGCGACCTGGCGCCCGAGATGCTCGTGATCGCCGACGCCAATCGGCCGGTGGCCCTGGCCGGCGTCATGGGCGGATTGAAAACCGAAGTGACCGACGTGACGACGACCATCCTCCTGGAAGAGGCGCATTTCGCTCCGGTGAGCATCCGCACCACCTCCCGGCGGCTCTCGCTGCCTTCGGAGGCGTCGTACCGGTTCGAGCGGATCGTCGATATCGAGCGGATCGACTGGGCGTCGCAGAGGACGGCCCAACTGATCGTCCAGTTCGCCGGCGGCCGGGTGGCCAAGGGCGTCGTGGACGTCTATCCCGGCAAGCCTCAGCCTCGGCAGGTCTCCATGCGGCTATCCCGGCTGAACAAGCTGCTGGGAATCGACGTGCCGCAGGATGCGGCGATGAAGATCCTGACGGCGCTGAAGTTCGAGCCGCGTCTGCAGGACGGCTCCATCGTCTGCGTATCGCCCTCCTGGCGAAGCGATATCCAGCGAGAGGTCGACCTGATCGAGGAGGTCGCCCGTGTCTACGGCTATGACAAGATCTCCACCGGCCGCAAGATCCAGATCGAGGCCAAGCCCGCCGACGCCCGGCAGAAGCTGTCCGAAGCCATCGGCTCCTTCCTCAACGGGTGCGGCTACTACGAGACAGTGAACGTCACCTTCGTCGATCGGGCGGTGGCGGATCTCTTCGCGCCCGAAGGGGCGGCGCACCTCGGCGTTCGCGATGTCACTCGCAAGACGGGCAACCTTCTGCGGCAGACCCTGTTGGGCTCGCTGCTGGGCGTGCTCAAGACGAACGTGAACGCGAAGAACCTGCCGTGCCGCATCTACGAGATGTCCGATACGTTCGTGCCGGCCGGCGAGAAGGACTCTCTGCCCCGGGAGCGGACGAAAGTGACGCTTGTGATCGACGGCGAATTCCGGCTGCTTCGCGGGGCCGTGGAGGGCCTGATCCGGAGCATCAACCGCACCGCCGACGTGCGATTCGAGCCTGCGGATTTCCAGTGGTCGCAGGTGGGCGCACGCGTTCTGGCCAACGGCAAGGAGATTGGCCAGGCGGGCGTGTTCTCGGACGCCGTTCGCGAGAAGTTCGATTTCAAGGAGCTGACGCCGTGCGGCGCCGAGCTGGACTTCGAGGAGCTGATGTCGCTCAAGAGCGGGCCGATCAAGATCCAGCCCATTCCTCGCTTCCCGGCCATCGATCGGGACCTGTCCATCCTGGTTCCGGCGCAGACGGCGTGGGCTCAGATCGCCAAGGCGGTCGAGAGTGTTTCGCCCGGCGAGCTGGAAGAGGTCCGGTTCGTGGACATCTATCGCGGCAAGGGGATCTCGCCCGACAAGAAGAGCGTTACGCTTTCGCTTCGCTTCCGCGACGACTTCGGCACGCTCACGCACGAGACGGTCGACGGATATCAGAAGACCATCGTCGAAAGCCTGGGCAAAGCGGTCGGCGCCGAACTGCGAACGATCTGAGCTGATCCCCGGAAGGCTTTGGGTAGTCCGGCGTGCGACGATGACGTCGAAATCCGAAATTCGAAGCACGAAATCCGAAACAAGCACAAATGACATAAATCCGAAATTCGAAACAGGCTTTCGGCCGGCGCCAGCGTTTTGATCATTCGTGCTTTGGATTTTGGATTTGTTTCGGATTTCGGGTTTCGTGCTTCGAGTTTCGACTCGGGCTCCGCAAAATGATCTTCGAAAGCGGCGTGCATCTCCTGAATCCCGCGCACTCGCGCGGTTGCGCCTCGTATTTTCTACAGACAAAGCGCCTCACACGCCGATAAGAGGGGGGACGGAACGTTGTCACCGGCATCCGTCTCCGTCGCTGATCGAGAGCTTATTTCCTTGACCGGCGGCCGTGATTTTGATATATAGAGATTGCAGGCTGACCCCTGCGGTGTTCGTATCTTAGGCGTGTATTTGAAGGAACCTATACCCGTACTTAGGGAGATCAAGTCTTGCCGGATCGGAAACGCCTGCTTGCCAGGACTCCCGGACGACAAGCGAAGATCACCCACTTGATAGTAAGGGTTCCCTTCAATCGCCTGACTTACGGCACAGGTGGAGGTGAGCTGGCATATAAGAAAAGGGCCTGTGTATTGAGTTACATAGGCCTTTTTTCTTTTCCCTCCGAGCCTGAGATTATCGGGCCGATCATCGCCTCAAGATCTGCAAATCCCGTCGCCTTTTGCGGTTAAGCACGCGCGGCGAATTGCCGATGACAGCCAAGGGTTTGCCACGTCCGAGGTGGCCCTGTTTACAGATGGATGTCGTAGGTTTGTGAGGAGTTGAGATGCCGAGTGTACGAAGCTTCACGGTCTTGCCGGCGCTGCCTGAATCGCTTATGGAACTGGATACCCTGGCCCGGAATCTGTACTGGTCCTGGAATCCGCAATTCATCGAGTTGTTCAAACGGATCGATCCGGCCCTGTGGGCGGCATCCGGCCACAATCCGGTGAAACTGCTCGGCACGGTCTCGCAATCCCGGCTCGAGGCTCTTTCTGAAAACGAGAGTTTTCTCCACGAACTGCGACGGGCCTCGGAAGCCCTCGAAGAATATCTCCAGGCCCCGACCTGGTATCAGAAGGCCTGCGGCGACAACCCCGAGGCGACGATCGCGTATTTCAGCGCGGAGTTCGGCCTGCACGAGTGCCTGCCGATCTACGCCGGCGGCCTGGGCATTCTCTCGGGCGACCATCTCAAGAGCGCGTCCGATCTCGGTATCCCGCTCGTCGGCGTCGGCCTGATGTATCAGAAGGGCTACTTCCGTCAGTACCTCAATCCCGATGGCTGGCAGCAGGAGGCGTACGGCGAGAACGATCTGTTCAACATGCCGGTGGAACTCGTGCGAAAGCCCAGCGGCCGCCCGCTGACGATCAGCGTCGAGTACCCCGGCCGTTCCGTCACGGCGCAGATCTGGCACATCAACGTGGGCCGAATCAAGCTGTACCTGTTGGACACCAACATCCCCGCCAACTCCGGCGGCGACCGCATGACCACCAGCAGCCTGTACGGCGGCGATCGCGAGCTGCGAATCCGCCAGGAGATCCTGCTGGGCATCGGCGGTATGAAGGCGCTGGCGGCGATGGGCATCACCCCGTCGGTCTGCCACATGAATGAAGGGCACGCCGCCTTCATGGCGCTTGAGCGAATCCGGCAGCTTCGAAGCACGACGAACATGAGCTTCGAGGAGGCCGTCGAGGCCACTCGCTCGGGCAACGTTTTCACCACGCACACGATCGTCAAGGCCGGCCTGGATGAGTTCGAGGTCGACCTGATGGACAAGTACTTCGGCGGTTACTTCCCGCACCTGGGCGTCAATCGCAAGCAGTTCCTGTCGCTGGGCAGGATGCTGCCGGACGACGAGAACGAGCCGTTCAAGATGCCCGTGCTGGCGATCAAGCTTAGCAGCTATCTCAACGGCGTCAGCAAGCTGCACGCCCAGATCTCCCGCGAGGTCTGGGGCTCGTTGTGGCCGGGCCTGCCGTCGAGGGAAGTCCCCATCACCGCAATCACCAACGGCATCCACCTGAAGACCTGGCTGTCGGATGAAGTCGCCTCGCTTTACGAGCGGTATCTCGGTCCCGCATGGTCGGCCACGGTGTTCGACAAGTCGGCGTGGGACCAGGTGGACCACATCCCCGATGAGGAGCTCTGGAGCGCCCATCAGCGGTGCAAAGAGCAGTTGATCGTGTTCGCCCGCAAGCGATTGATGGCCCAGATGCAGCGTCGCGGCACGTGCCAGGGCGAACTGCGGCAGGCGGAGGAGATCCTTGATCCGGAGGCTCTCACCATCGGTTTCGCCCGCCGGTTCGTGGCCTACAAACGCGGCGACCTGCTCCTGAGGGACGTGGAGCGTCTGACCAGGCTGCTCAACGACGCCGAGCGGCCGGTCCAGTTCATCTTCGCCGGCAAGGCGCATCCCAAGGACAACGCCGGCAAGGAAATCATTCGCAACATCGTTCACTTCGCTTCGCAGGACACGGTCCGGCGGCGAGTCGTCTTCCTGGAAGACTACGACATCGACGTGGCCCGCTTCCTCGTCCGCGGCGTCGACATCTGGTTGAACAACCCGCGAAGGCCCATGGAGGCCAGCGGCACCAGTGGCATGAAGGCCGCCGCCAACGGCGTTCTGAACTTCAGCACGCTCGACGGCTGGTGGTGCGAAGGCTACATCCCCGACGGCGGCTGGGTCATCGGCGCCGGCGAGAACTACGACAACCTCGAGTATCAGGACACGGTCGAATCTCAGGCTCTGTACAACGTGCTGGAAAATGAGATCGTGCCGCTGTTCTACGCCCGGTCGGCGGACAACCTGCCGCGAGCCTGGATCCAGAGGATGAAGGCCTGCGTCAAGTACGTCGCTCCGCGGTTCAACACGAACCGGATGCTGGCCGAATACGCCCGCCGGTTCTACTGCCCGGCGTCGACGCGGTACCACCATCTCGCGACCGACTCGCTGGACCGGGTCAAGGCCCTGGCCCAGTGGAAGTCCGAAATCCGCCACGCCTGGCAGGAATTCGCGGTGCGGGAAGTGACTATGAACGCCGTCAACGGCGAGGGCGGCGAAGAGCTCAACCCGCGGCAGCCGCAGATGAAGGTTGGCAGCGAGTTGACCATCCGGGCCCTGATCAAGCTCGGGCGAATCCGGCCGCAGGACGTGAACGTCGAGCTCTATCACGGCCCGACCGATTCCTGGGGCAACATTCGGGACGGGATGGCCCTTCCGATGACCTACGACCAGAAGGCCAACGAGGACGGCGAACACTGGTTCACGGGTCGGATGGAATGCCGGGCGACGGGTCAGCACGGCGTGGCTGTGCGAGTCCTGCCCAATCACCCCGACCAGAGCAACCCGTTCGAGTTGGGCCTGGTCTTGTGGGAGAAGAACTAGACGATTTGCGAATTACTATCGATGATTTACGATTTGGCTTCGCGACGCCCACACGTCAGGGAGCTGGCGAAGCTAAATCGCAAATAGAAAATAGCAAATCGTAAGTAGTCGATTGCCTGTTACTTGCTCTCTCGTTCGCTCAAGAGCTTGTAGGCGGCTTCGGAGGAGGGCGCCTTTTCCAGGGCGGACTTGAAGTCCTCGTCGAGCATCAGCCGGCTGATCCGGGCCAAGGCCTGGATATGGGGGCCGGTCTGGTCCTGCGGCGAGACCAGCAGGATCACGATGGACACCGGCTTGCCGTCGACGCTGTCGAAATCGATCGGACTCTCGGCCACTCCCAGGGCCATTACGAGTTCCCGGACGGCATTGCACTTGCCGTGGGGAATCGCGATCCCGGAGCCGATACCGGTGCTGCGGGTCTGTTCCCGGGTGAAGACCGCGTCCAAAACCACCTGGCGGTTCTGAATCAGCTTGTTCTCATCGAGAAGGTTCACCAATTCGGTAATGACGGCGTCTTTATCCTTGCCGGTCAGCGGGACTTTCACACACGTGGGCTGTAGTATTTGCGTCAGAATCATCTCAAGAGCGACCAAAGAGAAATCTAAACGACCCTTTTCGAACAAGATCGAGAGTATACCCGCCGTCGTCGAACCTTGCCAAGTACTTTTTATTTTCTCGAAATCGATGGCGGGGGAACGCGGCTTCGGACGCCGTGGTTGGAGTATGCGGCGAAGAGCGAGCAACTGACAGACGGACTGTTGTAGAGATCCAACAGGCGAAAGGGCGACAGGAGAAGCGATTTGGCCGCGACAGCGCCTCGCGTCGCGGGGAGTCTGTAGTAGACGGCGCAGCCGAGGCTGCCGAGCAGACCGGTGCTGTAGCTGTGAGCGATCAGCCTGCCGCCGACCCCGGCGAAAAGCGAATTCAGTTCCTCCAGACGATAGCCGCTTCGGACGTGTCCGACCTTTCGATGAAACGAGGAGTCGAAGACGCGTTCGTAGTTCGGGGTCGGGACCGAAACCAGACAGAGCGAGTCCTCGGCGAGAGCGGGCCGGAGATCCCGGAGGAGCCGTTCAGGGTCGTCGACGTGCTCCAGGACGTCGGCCAGGATCAGGATGTCCGAAGGTTCGGCCGCGAAGGATGCGACGTCTCCGGCCTCCATCCGGGAGAATTGGATGTGGTCCTCCAAGCCGAGTGTCTGCGCGATTCGCCTGGCTCTTTCGATGCACTGCGGATCGATGTCGATGCCGCGATAGTGCAAAATAGCTCCCCTTTGTCCCGCGAGCCTTGCCAGCTCGAGACCGTTGACGCCGTCGCCGCAGCCGATCTCAAGAACACGATAGGTCTTCCCCGGGTGGATCTGGTTCGCCGCGAAGGCCAGAAGCGGCCGCAACCGAAGGTGCGTGTGCAGGTCGAGAACGCCCAGATGTCGAATGATCAGGGCCGAGAGCCTGCTGCCGGAAATCCGGGAGTACATGCTGCCAATGGGCATATCGGGACCTACTCCCATCTGAGAATCGTGAACGAGTGTGCGGGGAACGTGTAGGCGAACTGCCTGCCGGACGCGTCTTTGGACAGGGTCTGACGCGTCTTCGTGGGGACGATTCGCATCGGCTCTTCCGGCGTGTTGATCTCCTCCAGGCCGCCGGTCAAGGTCGTGACGGCGGCGGTGCCCCCCTGAATCGGACGGCCCTGAAACTCGATCCGTGTTTCGACGGGCTGAGCCGCGATGTTCACAACGCTCAGCGCCACGGCGCCTCCGTCTTCGCTTCGCGTGGCCGTGACATCCAGGGTCTGGTCGGGACATTGGACGGTCGTCTCCAGCCGCAGCGGCAGGTAATTCGACGACACCATTTGCGTGACATAGTAGGGCGGCTGAGCCCAGACCTGCGATGGATCCAGGAAGAGCAGGCCCTGGTCCCAGCCGTTCTCATTTTGCCGATAGGGCTGGAGGCAGTTGGCCGAACAGACGACCGGCACATCCGCTCCCAGACGCTCCAGTTCGTTGATCGCGTGCGCGTTGGAGAGTGCCCGTCGCAGGGCGTGATTGCCGGCGTTGAGCTCGAAGACCGCGACTTTGAATTTCGCCTGCGGGGAGATCTGCCGCAAAGCCTGGATGAAGCTCGGAACGCCGCCCAGGCCATCGGGGTCCGCGGGCTTGTCCGTCCAGATGTGGACGTCGAACCAGACCTCTCGATTGTGCCGGGCCGCGAGATCCAGGATCTTCTTCTGGATCGCCAGGCTCTTGATGCGAGGGGCCCCCTCGAAGTTGTACGGATCGCGGATCGGCTTGTCATAAGCGAAGTCCCCGACCACGATGGTGATGTTCGGGTCCTTTTCCCAAATGGCCTCAGCCATGGGCTCGAACTTCTGCCAGTAGTCCTCGTCGACGGATTCCTCATTGCCGAGCTGAATGTACCGCAGGCGGTAGGGCTCGGGACGCCCATCCTGGGCTCGCCGCTGCCCCCACTCGCTGGCGGCCGGGCCGTTGGCGTACTCGACGAAATCGGCCATGTCTTGAGGGGTCTCGCCCATGTTGAACGCAGGGATGCAGAGGAAGCCCGCCGCCCGGCAGAAATCCATGAAGTCGACGATGCCCCAGCCGTTGCTGGAATAGGGGAACCAGAAGCCCTTGTACGGCGGACGCCGATCGCGAGGGCCGATCATGTTCTTCCAGCGGTAGGCGTCGGTGTTGACCATGCAGCCGCCGTAGCGCAGGACGGTGAGACCCTGTGCGATGAGGGCCTCCGCCACGTCCCTGCGAACGGGGAGATTCTTGAACCGTCCCCAGGGGCCCGGCTGGAGGAACGCGTAGCCCAGAACGACCGAGCCCGGCTCGGCGAGCTTGACGGCGAAACGAGCGTTCTTGTCGGTCACTCGGGGAGTGAGAGCGAACTCCAGTCGCTGCCATCCGCCGGAACGCAGCGTCAGATTCTTCTCCACGTAGATCTTCGCTCCGTCGCCGCTCTCCAACGCTGCGACCATGGACATCGCTTTCTCGGTGCGAGCCCACACGACGCCCTCATATTCCTTGTCTGCCTGGATATACAGGCCCCACCGATTGAGCCCCTGGTTCTCGACGCCGATCTCACCCCGGCCGGAGGCGAACGTGAGACGCTGGCTCTGGTCGCCCTTGAATGACTCGCTCGTTTCGATGCTCCATGTCCCTTGAGCCGACCCTCGCCGGACGGGACGCCACATGCCGCTGATCTGAGGCTGGTTCTCTTGCGGCTTCAGGGATAGCGCGGTCTCGCGTCCGTCCTGGGTGACCTTCAGATCGCGGAATTGTGCCTGCACATCCCACGTGCGGAGCCCGACGCTGCCGGGCTCCAGCGGATGCTCCGCGTCTTCGTACCGGACGACGGATTTGTCGTCCACGCGGACCTCCAGGACGGCGCCGGCGCACGAGACGCTCAAATGCGTCCATCGATCGGCCGGCACGCTGCACGGCGTGTCGCTGATGTGTTCCCAATTGTTTCGATGTCGCCCCAATCGCAGGACTTGGCGGGCGGGGTTCAGGGAGACCTCGTATCCGATGAAGGCGTCCGCCCCCGCGGCGGGCTCTGTGACTTTGAGGATCAGGCCTGCGAAGCCGTCCTGGCTCTGCGGCAGTCGGATGTCCAGGTCCACGCGGCCGTCGCCGAGCCGCACGTCGCGGGCCACGAGTTTCGCTCCGCGATCGGCCGCAACTGCCAATGAGCCGTCGGCGAACGTCCACTGGCCGCCGTAGACGTCGAACTGCGCGAATGTCGGCGGCGGGACCGGCTCCTGGAAACTCTCGCCGTAGAGCATCTGGCTGTAGATGCCGCCGTAGACCTCGTGATTGACGTCCTCCAGGCAGGCCCCGGCCATGAAGCGGGTGATCGGATTGACCACCCGGTCCCCGACCGTGATCGCCGCCTGCTCACTGCCGAAAAGGGCGGGTGACAACAGGCACGTCATCGACAAGATCGCCGCGAGCGTTCGATTCATGTTCGCCTTTCTCCTTGAAGTCCAGTGAGAACCGAAATCGCCATCAGTGTACCGAATCGGGCTCGCCGGGGATACCCCCCGGCGCAGGTTTCGGCGCACGAAGACCCGACCGGGGTGTGTGACCGTGGCTGTGATCCCCTAGCGGGCCGGCCCCTCCAGGCTCAGACGGTTACCCAGGACAGCGAAGGAAGAGGACGGGCAGATCCGGATTCCGGCTTTCGGCCGGGCATTTACCGTATCGGGCCAGCAGCATGGAAGAGACGCCGGGCACACCCGAATGAAAAGCGAAACTTCATCCATCCATGCTGGAGGCCCAAAGCGAAAAACTTCCCGGGCAGGTCCGCTTCGGACCTGCATTCAGCCATGCGGAGCAGGGGCCTCTCTCGTTTGCCTGAACGTTCTCGGTCTGCCAGAGTACCTGGACGCACCCACCCCGCCGGCAGTCTTGCGAAAGGGCTTGTCAGCGGGGGGGAATGCTGCTATCCTGACAAGTTCGTTTTATCTCGGAATTCGAATGTCTATGCCTCTTGTTATGGGAAACGATGATGGCCAGTCCAGGTTTGAACAAACTTGATCAGTTGTGCGTCAATACGATTCGTTTTCTGGCGGTGGATGCGGTCGAAAAGGCCAAGAGCGGCCATCCCGGGATGCCCATGGGCATGGCCCCGGCCGCGTATGTCCTCTGGGACCGGCACCTGCGTCACAACCCCGCCAATCCGCAATGGCACAACCGCGACCGGTTCGTCCTGTCCGGCGGGCACGGCAGCATGCTGCTGTACTCCCTGCTCCATCTGACCGGCTACGACATCTCGCTCGACGAGATCAAGCGGTTCCGCCAGTGGGAGAGCAAGACGCCGGGACATCCCGAATACCATCCCGAACTCGGCATCGAGGCGACCACCGGCCCCCTGGGCCAGGGCATCTCCAACGCCGTCGGCATGGCCATCGCTCAGAAGTACCTCGCCGCGCACTTCAATCGCGAGGGCTTCCCGATCATCGACTACAAGGTCTATGTCTTCTGCGGCGACGGCGACCTCGAGGAAGGCATCTCCTCCGAGGCCTGCTCGCTGGCCGGGCATCTGGGCCTGGACAATCTCGTGGTCGTCTACGACAACAACCACATCAGCATCGACGGACCCACGGACCTGTCGTTCAGCGAAGACCGCGTCAAGCGTTTCCAGGCCTACAACTGGCACGTGCAGAAGGTCGAAGGCGACGGCAACGACATGAAGAAGTTCGAGCGGGCCCTGATCAACGCCAAGAGCGAAGTGGAGCGGCCCTCGATGATCCAGCTCCGCACGCACATCGCCTACGGCGCCCCGACGATGCAGGACACGGCCAAGGCCCACGGCGCTCCTTTGGGCGAGGCCGAGATCCGGGCCACGAAAGAGAAGTTCGGCTGGGACCCGAACCAGCAGTTCTACGTGCCGGAAAAAGTCGCCGAGCACATGCGTCAGGCCGTCGAGCGGGGGACCGAGGCCGAGAAGCAGTGGAGCGCCATGTTCGAGCAGTACGCCGAGAAGCATCCGGATCTGGCCAGGGAGTTCCGCGACGCCGCCGAGGGCCGGCTGCCCGTCAAACTGGATACGATTCTGCCGAAATTCGAGCCCGGCAAGCCGATCGCCACGCGGGAGGCCTCGGGCAAAGTGCTCGACGCGGTCATGCCCAAGATGCCGCTCGTCCTGGGCGGCTCGGCGGACCTGACCCCTTCGAACAACACGCGGTTCGCCGGCGTGGTGGATTTCGCGAAGAATGCCCGTGACGGCCGGTACATCCGCTACGGCGTTCGCGAGCACGGCATGGGCGCGATCCTGAACGGCATCAGCGTCTCCCGTCTGCTTCGGGCTTACGGCGGGACCTTCCTGGTCTTCTCCGACTACATGCGGGGCGCGGTCCGCGTGGCGGCCCTGTCGCACTACCCGTCGATCTTCATCTGGACCCATGACAGCATCGGCCTGGGCGAAGACGGCCCGACTCATCAGCCCGTCGAGCATCTCGCCGCGTTGCGGGCGATCCCGGACCTGCTGGTCATCCGTCCGGCCGACGCCAACGAGACCGCCCAAGCCTGGAAGTACATCCTCGAACACCGGGATCAGCCCGTTGGGCTGCTCCTGAGCCGCCAGGGCCTGCCGGTGATCGATCAGAACCGCTACGCGTCGGCGTCGAACCTCAGCCGCGGCGCGTACGTGCTGACCAGCCGGGGCGACCCGCAGGTGATCCTGATGGCCACCGGTTCGGAGGTCCAGATCGCCATGGAAGCCGCGACCAGGCTCGACGCAGAAGGCATCGCCTCGCAGGTCGTGAGCATGCCGTGCTGGAAGCTGTTCGAGAAGCAGGACGAGAAGTACAGGCAGTCGGTGATTCCGCCGCAGGTCAAGGCCCGCGTCGCCATCGAGGCCGCCACCGATTTCGGCTGGCACCGCTGGCTCGGCGACTACGGCGCCTTCGTCGGGATGACGACGTTCGGCGCGTCGGCTCCGTACAAGGCAGCCTTTGAGGGCTTCGGCCTGACGACCGATAACGTGGTCAAGACCGCCAAGGGCGTGCTCCAGAGGCTCAAGGAGCTGGGGCTGTAAAGAAGCCCGGGACACGGACCAACACGGACTTTCACGGACCTACACGGATGCTTCAATTCGTGTAGGTCCGTGTCTATTTGAGGCGGACGGCGGAGGCCCGCCAGGCGAACAAATCTCCCTCTGAGACGGTATTGTTTCCGGAGGCTTTCCGTTGGGCGAGCAAAGCGGGACCGGATTCCAGCCGACGATATTCCGGAGCTGTTCCGGGCTGTTCTCGCTCGCCGCAGGTGTCTCCCGCGGGTTTAGTGATGCCCGCAGAACCGTCTATGGATCTGGTACGCGACAAGGTGGTCTCAGAGATTGTCGCCCGACTGAGCCAGTCGAAGGGGCCGGTGAAAGTCGAGGGGACGTGGGGATCCTTTGCGCGCCTGCTGACCACGCACATCTCCAAAACGCTTCATCGGCCGGTTCTTCATCTCTGCGCCCACATCGACGACGCGGACCGGGCCTTCGATGATCTCAAGACCTTCGGCGCCGAGCGAGTCGAGTTGATGCCCGCCTGGGAGGGCGAAGAGGACCTGGCCGACGCCACCGACGAAACGCGGGCTGAGCGGCTGCGGATCGTCTCGATGCTGGCGGATTCCAACGGCGGACTCAAGGGCCTCGTGATCGCCGCGCCGGTGCAGGCCTTGTGCCAGCCGATTCCCAAGCCCTCGGTCCTGCGGGAAAGCGCCCTTCGCGTCAATCGCAACGATGCGGTGGACCCTGAGCAGGTGATCGAGTGGCTCGTGAAGAACAACTTCGAGCGGGTCGACGCGGTGGATCTGCCGGGCCAGTTCGCTCGTCGCGGCGGCATCATCGACATCTACGCGCCGCTGGCCAACCACGGCGATGCCGGGACGGGTCCGCAGTCGCAGGCGGTCCGCATCGAGTTCTTCGGCGACACCGTCGAGAGCATCCGCCAGATCAATCTCGACACACAGAGGTCCACGCAGGAGATCGCCGGCATCCACGTCGTCGCCGCGGCCAGCGGGGCCGTCATCGAGCAGCGGGAGCTGTTCACGAACATCCTGCCCGAGGACGCCGTCATCGTCCTCGAAGAGCCGGCCGACGTGGAGGAAGTGGCCAGGGTGTTCCTCGCCCGCATCGAGCGGGCGGATCGCCTGTACCCATGGCCGGAGATCTTCAACTCCGCCGCTCGATTCACGCAGCTCCACATCTGCCGCTTCGCGACGGGCCAGGAGGTGCAGAATGTAGGATGGGCTTCAGCCCATGCGGACAACGCAGAGGCAGACCAGGAGCAGCATGGGCTAAAGCCCATCCTACACGTCGACGTCAAGAGCGTTCAGCAGTTCGAGCGAAAAGCCACGTCGCTCTGGGCCGGGCACAAGGGGGCTCTGGAAGAACTCCTCCAGCGGACGAAAGAAGGCAGCACGGTGCTGCTGTATTGCGAGAGCCCCGCGGAGATCTCGCGTGTCGCCGAGATCATCAAGGAAATCGCAGGCGCGACCCCTCGCAATTTTCAGCTTCTGCTGGGTTACGTCCACCAGGGCTTCGTCGTCGAGTCGCTCAATACGATCGTCGTGAGCCACCATGAGCTGTTCGGCCAATACGCTCTCCGCCGGCGGGAGCGGCCGGCCCGCGCGACTGCCCCGGTGGATTCCCTGGCCGACTTGCAGCCGGGCGAGTACGTCGTCCACGCCTCTTACGGCGTCGGCAAGTTCCTGGGCGCCGAGACGATCGAGGAGAAGGGCGGCCGGGCCGAGTATCTCACGATCGAGTACGCCGACAGCGTCAAGATCCAAGTCTCGGTTCAGAACATCGCCCTGGTCCAAAAGTATATCGGCACCAGTCCCAAGCGGCCAACGCTGAGCAAGGTGGGCACGAAGAAATGGCAGAAGCAGAAGGAGAAGGTCGCCGAGGCCATCCGCGATCTGGCGGCCGAGCTGCTGGAGGTCCAGGCCAAACGCCAGGCCATCGGCGGCATCGCGTACGGCCCGGACTCTCAATGGCAGATGGAATTCGAGGAGTCGTTCCCGTACCAGGAGACGCCGGACCAGATCGGCGCGATCCGCGAGATCAAGACCGACATGCAGGAGCCCATCGCCATGGACCGGCTCCTCTGCGGCGACGTCGGGTACGGCAAGACCGAGCTGGCCATGCGGGCGGCGTTCAAGGCCGTCGAGGGCGGCAGGCAGGTGGCCGTGCTCGTGCCGACGACCGTGCTCTCCATCCAGCACGAAAGGACCTTCCGTGGGCGGTTCGCGGACTTCCCCGTGACGGTCGAGGTCCTCAACCGCTTCAAGACGGGCCGCCAGGCGAAGGAGATCCTCGCTCGCGCGAAGAAGGGCGAAGTGGACATCCTGATCGGCACGCACCGGCTCCTCAGCGGCGACGTCGCGTTCAAGGACCTGGGCCTGTTGATCATCGACGAGGAGCAGCGGTTCGGCGTCGAGCATAAGGAGCGGCTCAAACACATGCGGGTCAACGTGGACATCTTGACGATGACCGCCACGCCGATTCCCCGCACGCTGCACATGGCGATGCTGGGCCTGCGGGACATCAGCTCGCTGGCGACGGCGCCGCTGGACCGCCGGAGCATCGTCACCAGCGTCACGACCTACAACCCGGACCTGATCCGCAAGGCGATCTACCGCGAGCTCACCCGCCAGGGCCAGGTGTTCTTCCTGCACAACCGCGTGCAGTCCATCGAAAAGAAGGCCTATGAGATCGAGAAATTGGCCCCCGACGCCAGGGTGAATATCGCCCACGGCCAGATGAGCAAACGCGAGCTGGAGGACGCGATGATCAAGTTCGTGCTCGGCTCGACCGACGTGCTGGTCTGCACGACGATCATCGAGTCGGGCCTGGACATCCCGAACGCCAACACGATCTTCGTCAACGACGCCGACCGCTTCGGCCTGGCGGAGCTGCACCAGCTTCGCGGTCGGGTCGGTCGCTACAAGCACCGGGCCTACGCCTACATGCTGATGCCGAACTCCCGGCCCATCTCGCCGATCGCGGCCAAGCGGCTCAAGGCGATCGAGGAGTACTCTCACCTGGGCGCGGGCTTCCGGATCGCGCTGCGCGACCTGGAGATCCGCGGGGCGGGCAACATCCTCGGCCCCGAGCAGTCCGGCCACATTCAACTGGTCGGCTACCAGATGTATTGCGAGATGCTGGCCGACGCGGTCCGCGAGCTCAAGCACGAGAAGGTCGAGCCGCTGCCGACCGCGACGATCGATCTGGGCGTCCCGGTCTACATCCCCAAAAACTACATCCCGATCGACCGCCACCGCATGGACGTTTACCGCAAGGTCGCGGTCGCCCGTTCGCCCGCCGACCTCGGCCAGATCGAGGCGGAACTGGTCGACGTCTATGGCCCGTTGCCCGACGAAGCGCGACTGCTCCTGGACATCGGCGACCTGCGGATCGCGGCGTCGAAGTGGGATATCCGCAACATCGTGATCCAAGTGCCCTCGCCCGGCATCACCATCGTGAGCCGAGGGCCGACAGGCGACTTGATTTTCTCCTTCAAGCACGACCCCGGCCGAAAGGTCAAGACGCTCTTCGACGCCACGCGCGGCGAAGTCCTCAAGCCCGACACCAAAACCGTCCGCCTCCGCCTGCCCCAGAGCTACTTCGAGCCTCGCACGCTGATCGTCTTCCTGCGGCGGCTCTTTGCCGGAAAGAGCGGATCCTGAGTCTTGGGGAGCGTGGTCAGAGCCTCTGGCGTTTCTTGCCTCAAGCGTGTAGCATAGTGGAGAATCGGTACTCAACGCGGATGGTGACGAGGGAGGTGCGATATGGCCGAGGAATCGAACGGCCGGTTGGACAAGACGCCGGCGGGGAAGACCCGACGGGGGAGCCAGTTCTCGTTGCTGCGAGTCCTTGTGGCGGTGATTGTGTGCGTCACGATCCTGTTTTGCCTCCTGGCGCCTACCACCTACCCTCGTCCCCACAAGGTCGCGTGTATGGTGAATCTCAGAACTTTGGCCGCGTACTTGGCCATCTACGCGGAGGACCACAATAACGTCTATCCTTCGTGTGACCAGTGGTGCGATGCTCTTGTCGATGCGTTTACCGCAGACGACCGTATCCGGGATCGCTTTCTATGCCCCGGAGTCAAGAGAGGGCCGTGCGACTACGCGATGAATCCGCACGCGGCGCCGCAGCAGGCTCGCGACGTCGTTCTGCTGTTCGAGAGCAAACCGGGCTGGAATCAGAGCGGCGGCGTGGAACTGCTGACGACGCAGAACCACCAAGACAAAGGCTGCAACGTTCTGTTTACTGATGGCCATGTCGAGTTCGTGAAGACGGAGGATCTCGGCAGTCTCCAATGGACCTACGCCGATGCGAACCTGCCGGGCAATTCTGTGCCGTGAACGGGCTTGCCAGAGCGGACTGCCGACCCCATAATTGCATTCGTGTGACATGGGAACCCTGTAAGGATGCAATGATATGGGAATCTCTCGCAGAGAGCTGTTGGGGGCGTCGGCTTTGGCCGCGGCGGGTTTGTCGGGAATTGGGGCGACGGGGCAACCCAAGCCCACGGGCGTGACGCGGTTCAGCGTGAGCTGCAGGCGGCTGATGCTCACGCACACGTGGACCATCTCGCGGAACTCCAGCGACTACAAGGACAACGTGTTCGTTCGCGTCGAGCGGGACGGCGTCGTCGGCTGGGGCGAGGCGGCCCCGAACGTCCGCTACGGCCAGAGCGCCGAGGCGACGATCGCGATGCTGGAGAAAGCCCGCTCGCTCATCGAGGCGGGCGACTGGCTCAAGTACGTGGACCTGCGGGCGCGATGGGAGCGGGAACTGGCGGGGGATTCATGCGCCCACGCGGCTCTCGACATGGCGATCCTGGACTGGGTGGGTGGCAAGCTCAAGGCTCCTCTGTATCAGTTGCTCGGACTGGACCCGGGCAAGACTCCCGTCACGACGTTCTCCATCGGGATCGACACGCCGGAGGTGATCCGGCAGAAGGTCGCGGAGGCCAAGGATTTCCCCGTTCTCAAGATCAAGGTGGGGCGGGACAATGACGCCCAGATCCTGGCCGCCGTGCGCGATGCGACGGACAAGCCTCTGCGGGTGGACGCGAACGAGGGCTGGAAGGACAAACAGCAGGCTCTCGACAAGATCCAGTGGCTGGCCGGGCTGGGCGTCGAGCTGATCGAGCAGCCTTTGCCCGCGGCGATGATCGAAGAGACCGCCTGGCTGCGCGAGCGGGTCGAGATCCCGATCATCGCGGACGAGGCGGTCAAGACGACCGCCGACATTCCCCATCTGGCAACAGCCTATGACGGGATCAACATCAAGCTCATGAAGTCCGGCGGCCTCCAGGAGGCGATCCGGATGATTCACATCGCACGGGCGCTGGGCATGAAGATCATGCTCGGCTGCATGATCGAGAGTTCGGTGGCGATTTCGGCCGCGGCGCAGAT
>JBDKUU010001145.1:0-3341 GCA_039679525.1 Phycisphaerales bacterium
GCGAGATGAAGTCCAAGCGGTACTCTCGTTTCACCCAGATGGGACGCTCGGGTATATGTCCTGCTTGGTGGTCGAGCAAACGAATGCGTTCGATCTTTTCGACTATCATGTTATTGACGAGAAGACACTGGAGAGGGCATTGGTTACGTTCTACTCCTATGCCTCCTGGTTCTATAAGCGCGTCAGCGAGAAGAAGAGACCCGTTTTCAGCCTGTATACGATGGTAGCCTTGTTCAACAAGCAAGGAAAGAGATTGGGCAAGAAACCGGCATCGCCTCCGAGTTCAATGACTATCGGTTGGCCGGGTGAGAATCAAAACAATCCACTCATCATTCCGCAGCAGCCGCTCAAGATTGCTTACGCTGGATTGCTGGACTTTCAGAACCTCTCACAGGAGTTGATGCACCTGATCATCAGAGCCTATAAGGCAGGTGGCCTTTATTATGAGGCGTAGTTCCATATTGGGATATTTTTAGGAGTCAGCAATGGTTAAGAGGAAGTATGTGTGCAGAAGATGTGGTAAGACATTCGTCGTAGAAGTTTTCGAGAAGGGCGAAGCCGAGGAAAAGAAGTTGCATGGCTCTCCAGTCAGGTGCCTGCATTGTGGCAGTCATGACGTAGTCCCGACATAGGGGGGAGAACAGCGTCAGACCTACACATTTCCCAATCGGACGCTTCGGCTCGCGGGACTGCGGGGGTTGGGCCGTTCGTAATGCGGCCGTGAGGGCGTATCGGAGCCGGTGTGAAGTGTGAAGCGTCAAGTGCGAAGCAAGAGAGGACGCATTCCGGGTCGTCTCCACTCCGCCTTCAAACTTGAAACCTCAGACTTCCAACTTCCGAAGATAACGCCTCACGGCGTCACTACGAACGGATTCGGCTGTCGGCCTTCGGAGAGGGCGACGCGTGCGTCGCCCCTACGGGCGGAATCGTGTCGTTGCTGATCTTTCATGGCTCTTCACGAAATTGTGGGGATGAATGAATGCGGATTCCGCCGCGTCGTGGCGGGAGTTTTACGCTTTGGGCCACCAGCGTGAAGAGACGTTGCGCGCCCTCGTGCGATGTCCGGCCCCACAAGCGAACGCCTCGTTCGCGTTCGAGCCGGAGGCCCCAATGCGATAAACCCACCTCGCACGACCGCTTCGGGCGTGCCTCTCCGGCGGCTTCGATGCTCCCGGGAATTCCGTGAAGGACCTGTTGTATCCGGTTCTTACAGCTCCAGGACTGCTACGCCGAACCTTTCGATTGTGAGGGAGTCGCCGGTTTTTGTGTCGCTGAGAATCTCCAGCTTGCCCTGCGGTACGGACACCGTCTTGGGCTCGTCCGTGTGGTTGAGGAGGAACAGCAGCTTCTTGCCTTGTCCCTGGCGCATGGACGCTTCCACGCCCACGGGCGGATGGACTACGGGCTTGATTCCTGCGTCTTCAAGTAATCGGCGGGCGAGGTCGTCGTAGAAGCCTTCCTCTTTGGCGACTGTGCCGACGTACCAGGCTTTGCCTTTGCCGTAGTCGTTGCGAGTGACCGCCGCGAACGGCTTCATGTGCCATTGATCCGGGTAACCCGCGATCACCTTGGCTGCTTGCGGAGTCACCCAGTCTGCGTACTGAATCGCGGTGTATACGCTGGCCGTGTCGCTGGTTGCGACTTTGTACCACGAATCGTTGCCGAGGCTGGTGTATTCTTCAATCGTGACGCCCAACGCGGGCGTCAGCAGGCCCGGCAGGGTCCGGTCGTGACAGAGGTTGCGTTCATCCTTCACGCCCGTGCGACAGTCGGCGAGGAGAACGCCGCCGTTCTTCACGTAGGCGTCGAGCTTGCGAGCGGTCTCGTCCGGCAGGATCGACAGGTCCGGCGTAAGAACCAGCTTGTACCGGGACAGGTCCGCCCGTCGATTCACGATGTCCACGTTCACGCCCGCCCGCGTGAGGGCGTTGTAGTACCGCTTGACGGCCGCCTGAAGGCTGTTGCCCGCAAAGCCCGGCTGGAAGCTCAGCGACCAGAGGTTGTCGTAATCGTACAGGATGGCGACGTCCGCGACGACCGTCGTCCCTCGCAGGCGGCTCTCCAGCTTGCGGAATTCCTGGGCCGTTTGGGCGGCTTCGCGGTAGCGACGCAGCGGCTTGCCGTCGTGGCCGAGCAGGCCGTGCCAGTATTGCTCCCGACCGACCGTGCAGGTCCGCCAGCGGAACCAGACCTGGCCGTCGGAGCCATGGGCGAGCTGCTGATAGGCGATCTTGCGGATTTCGCCGGGCCAGGGATTTCGGCCGAAGCTCTCCCAGCCGCAGGGACCCGCCGTCTGCTCCATGATCATGAAGTTCTTCTGCTTGAGGCCCCGCATCACGTCGGCGGCGAGCGACGAGTCGTATGGGATGTCCGGCTTGCCCGACCAGATGGGATAGTTGTCCCACGCGACGAAGTCGAGGTCGGCGGCCATGTCGTAGTAGTCCAAGCCGCTGAACAGGCCCATGAAGTTGTGCGTGATGAAGTCCTCGGGGCAGGCTGCTTGAATGACTCGGGCCTGCTCCGCCTGGAAACGCGCCTGCTGCCACGTGATGAACCGTTTCCAGTCGAGGCACGCGCTCGGATTGCCCATGACCCATGCGCGGTCCGTGGCGTCGTCGGGGATCGTGATCTCGCCCCAGGTGGTGAACTTCAGGCCCCAGAAGTGGTTGCCCCAGGCGCGATTGAGCTCGTCGAGCGACCCGTAGCGGGCCTTGAGCCAGTCCTGAAACTCGGCCAGGCACGAGCTGCAATGGCACTCTTCGCCGCCGAACTCGTTGTCGATTTGCCAGCCGATGACGTTGGGCGTCTTGGCAAAATGCTCGGCCATGGCCTGGGCGATTCGCTGCGAGAGCATCCGATACGCGCCGCTCGAATAGCAGTTGTGCTTGCGGCCGCCCCAGACGACTCGCGTGCCGTCGGCCTTCGTTCGCAGGGTCTCGGGGTACTTCCGGGCGACCCACGAGGGCATCACGGCCGACGGGGTGCCGAGGATGACGTAGATGTCGTGTTGAGCCAGGACTGTGATCGCGTCGTCGAGCCAGCCGAACTGGAACTGCCCCTCCTCGGGCTCCATGTCGATCCAGGCGAATTCCGCGAGGCGAACGACGTTGAAGCCGGCTTCGTTCATGAGCTTCGCGTCCGTCTCCCACCGGTCTCGCGGCCAGTGCTCGGGATAGTAGTCCACGCCGATGAGCATAGGCCGGCCCGGGGCGAGAGGCTGATCTTTCGGCGTCACGCCAGTCTGGCCGCAAAGCGCGCCGGCAGACATCAGAATCGTTAGACATGCCAAAGAAATCATGATCGCAATTCGTTTCATCCTATCGCCTTTCGAACTAGGGTTT
>JBDKUU010001146.1:0-12676 GCA_039679525.1 Phycisphaerales bacterium
GCGGCCGCGATCTGCTGCATCTTTTCCGTGCCGCGCTCGGCTCTCTTGACCTGGCCGACCAGCATGATCGCGTATGCCAGGCCGGCGAAGGCGATGACCAGCACGACGATCAAGCAGACTCGCTCCATGGTGTCGTACTTCGGATCGGAGAACAGGGAGAAAGGTTTGAAGGACTCGACCTTCTCTGCGGCTGCTTCCACTTTGGCCCCGGCCTCCTGGGCGAACGCCGGCTTCCACCAGAGGCCCGCGGCGAACAGCGCCAAGAGAACGACTAGATAGGGTGTGCGACACTTACCCAACCTTTGTAGGATCTGTTGAATACCTGACATAATGTGAAACACCATCCCAAAAAAACAACTATTGATGCTTTGTCAACACCATCGCGGCACGGCTGCACCAAGCCAGCGTCGCGTTTTCAGTTCGCACAGGCCGAACGCCACCACTGATTGTACTTGACCTCCAGATCCCGCAAGGCCGGGAACGGATAGTACTTCAAGCCTTTCTGGTCGCCCACGAAGAATCCCAGACCGATGGTCCGGAAGAACGCGCGGTCGCCGGGCGTCCGATCCACGGTCTTGGTGGTCTTGCCCTGACCCCGCTCGACCTCATCCATGCAGCGGAGGATGTGCGTCGGCTCGTCGTACGGCAGATAGCCCGCCAGGTCGCCCGTCTTATCCCGCTCCAACTGCAGGTCGGCGAAGAACAGCCGCGGCACGCTCACGGGATTGGCCGGGTCTGTCATGAACCGGCAGAACCGAGCCGGCGCCAATCCGGACACCACCAGCGGCGACACCGGGCAGAGCTCCTGATACAGATGAACCTCGAACGGGCTCTTGTCCGGGCCGTAAGGGAATCCCGTCAGTCCCAGGACGCGTCCATCCACCGTCGTCATGTACAGCATTCCGATAACGGACAGGTCCAGGTGCTCCAGAACGCGGTAGACCGAAATATACTTGCTGCATTTTGGAGACCCGTCGGGCTTCGGCACGCAGCGTTCACGGATGTCGTCGAGGCGGAAGTAACTGCTCCGGAGATCCGGATCGATCTCCGCGAACAGCACGTGACCTCGAGACAGCTTCTCCGTGCCCACGGCCATGTAACGCCCGAACGCCACAGGATCCAGATGAGACGCGACCAGCGCCTCGAACCGGTAGCACAGCAGATAGTAATGGATGTCCACGGCGTAGCCTCCTGCGGTCACGCCTCGTTGCACCTGCACAGGTTCGGCGGGCGACCGGATGCCTGGCTCTACTCCGAGCCAGATGAATGCACCTTGGGCCAAAAAGCGGCATTACTAACCGAAGCCGAAACGTTTGTCAAGGCCCGCGCGCGATATTTCGAGAGGCGGCCATCAGGGGGGGGCCGGGGGGACATTCAGCGTCCCGTCACGCAAGTCGAGGGCGGCGGGGCGACAACGCGGAATAATCAGGAGATTGCCCGTCCGCAAGCGGAGCGGTACAATGCGCGCCAGGATTCGGCTCGTGCCGAATCGAGAGACCAGCGGCCCACTGAGGGTGGAGACGTCCGGATGGCGACAGAGAGCTTGCGTGCGTTGCGTCAGACCGTGTTGGGGATCGTGGCGGCAGGGTGTGCCGCAGCATGGGGGGCAGGGGCCTCGGGTCAGGCGGCCCACCGTTTCGCCATCGGGGACGAGGACTTCCTGCTGGACGGCCGGCCCATTCAGATCCGCTGCGGCGAACTCCACTTCGCCCGCGTGCCCCGGGAGTACTGGGGCCAGCGGCTCAAGCTCTGCAAGGCGATGGGCCTCAACACCGTTTGCGCCTACCTGTTCTGGAACTATCACCAGTGGGACCAGGGGAGATTCGACTGGTCGGGACAGGCGGACGCCGCGGAGTTCTGCCGGTTGGCGCAGCGGGAGGGGCTGTGGGTGATCCTGAGGCCGGGTCCCTATGCCTGCGCCGAGTGGGAGATGGGCGGTCTGCCCTGGTGGCTGTTGAAGAAAGATGGAATCCAGTTGCGAAGTCGCGACCCCGATTTCATCGCGGCGGGGCGGGCTTGGCTCAAAGAGGTAGGTCGCGTCCTCGGCCCCATGCAGGTCACTCGCGGCGGGCCCATCCTGATGGTCCAGGTCGAGAACGAGTACGGCTTCTACGGCGACGACGTCCAGTACATGGGCGAGATTCGCCAAGCCCTGCTGGACGCCGGGTTCGATGTGCCGCTGTTCGCCTGCAACCCGCCCTATGCCCTCACAAAGGGTCTGCGGCCCGACCTCTTCAACGTCGTCAACTTCGGCAAGGACCCCGCCGACGGGTTCAAGTCACTGCGTCAGGTCCAGCCGAAGGGGCCCCTGATGTGCGGCGAGTTCTATCCGGGCTGGTTCGACACCTGGGGCTTCCCGCACCACCTGGGCAACACGCCCCAGTATCTGGCCGACCTGGAGTACATGCTCAAGAACAACGCGTCGTTCAGCATCTATATGGCCCACGGCGGCACGACGTTCGGCCTGTGGTCGGGGGCGGATCGGCCGTTCAAGCCCGACACCTCGAGCTATGACTACGACGCCCCGATCAGCGAGGCCGGTTGGGTCGGCGAGAAGTTCCAGCAGACGCGGAGCCTGATGGCCAAGTACCTGCTGCCCGGCGAGACGCTGCCCGAGCCGCCGGCGGCCAATCCGACGACGGCGATCGCCCGCTTCGAGGTGGGCGAGTCGGCCGCGATCTTCGACAACCTGCCTTCGCCGATCGAGGACAAGGCCCCCCGCAACATGGAGGCGTACGATCAGGGCCGGGGCTGCATCCTGTACCGCACGACGGTGCCGGCCGGTCTCGCGGCCCAGCTCAGCGCCAAGGAAGTTCGGGACTTCGCCTGGGTTTTCGTGGACGGCAAACTCGTCGGGTCCATGGACCGGCGTTCGCGGCAGTATGGCGTGCAGATTCCGCAGCGCCAGGCCGACGCTCGACTCGACATTCTGGTCGAGGCCATGGGCCACGTGAACTTCGGTCCCGAGGTCCACGACCGCAAGGGATTGTATACGCCGGTCGTGCTCAAGACGGCCGACGGCGTCGCGACGCAGCCCGGCCCGTGGCAAGTGTATCGACTGCCCCTGGATGAGCCGATGCTTGCGGGCTTGAAGTGGAGGCAGGGCAAAGCGGGTGGTCCGGCCTTTTGGCGTGGCACGTTCGAGATCGCCAAGCCCGCCGACACCTTCCTCGACGTCAGCACGTGGGGCAAGGGCGTGCTGTGGGTCAACGGGCGGTGCATGGGGCGGTTCTGGAACATCGGACCGACGCAGACGATGTACGTGCCGGGACCATGGCTCAAGGTCGGCCGCAACGAGGTGATCGTGCTGGACCTGCTGGGGCCCAAGGAGCCGGCGCTGGCCGGGTTGGAGAAACCGATTCTGGATCAGGTGCGGCCGGAACTCGATTTTGTTCGCAAGGTCCAGCAGTCCGTCCTGACGATCGAAGGCGTTCAGCCCGTGCATACCGGAAGCTTCGCACCCGGAGCCGCCGCGCAGGAAGTCCGATTCGCAAAGCCGGTGCAGGGCCGTCAATTCTGCCTGGAGACGCTGAACGCTCAGGATGGCAAACCTTATGCCGCCGTGGCAGAACTCGATCTCCTCGATGCCGACGGCAAGCCGATCCCGCACACGACCTGGACCATCGCTTACGTGGACAGCGAGGAACGCGTCAACGAAGATGGCTCGGCGATGAACGCGATCAACGGCCAAACGGCCGACTTCTGGCACACCGAATGGAGCCAGGGCCAATCGGGCCACCCGCATCGTCTGGTGATTGACCTGGGTCAAACAGTCACGATCAGCGGCTTCCGCTACATGCCGCGGGCCGGCAACAACTCCGTCGGCGGCCGGATCAAGGACTACCGGGTGTACGTGGGCGAGTCCCTGGCCAAGCCGTTGCAGCAATAGGGCGGCGGCAGTCGGGCGAATGCACTATGGGGTAGGCGAATCGCCGGACGCGGTCGAGCGAGCGCCGTCTCCTCGCGCCCTTTCCATGTCCTTCAGCCACGCCGTCAGCACGTCCAACTCCTGTTTCTTGACGACTCCCCGGCCTTCCAGGGCGTCGTAGACGTTGAACAGATTGTCTTCTATGGAGTGTCGTGAAGATGCAATCTCGGCCGCGGTCGTCACAGCGGTCCGGCAATGCTCGTACATGGGGATCTCGGAAAGGAAGTCCGCCATATAATCGTGCGGGTTCCTCTTTTGTACGACGGTCGCATTTGTGAATCCCAATTGATAGCCGAGGAGCCACATGATCGGCTGAGCGACCAGGCCTCGCAAGATGTCCGTGAAGCGGAACGTCACATGAGTGGGCAGGTACAGAAGGGCGAACAGATCCTTGTGAATCTGCGTGTTCTGACTGTTGAACGGGCTGACGGTGCCTTCTCCCAGGACGACAGGTTCCCGTTCCGCGAAGAAGCACAGAGGCCCCCCTGTCAGTCGGTACACAGCGTCTACATCGGGGTCTTCATCGGCCAATCCCTGCCAGACTCCGACTCTGCAAGTCTTTCGGGTCAGGTGTTTCTCGAGATCGGAGCGCGTGGCGATCAGGTTCAGGGGCAGACCTCGCGGCCAGATCTTCTGGTCGGTGTACAATTCGTAGATGTTGACGAACCCGCGGTCTCGGTCCGTGCAGGAGAAGACCCCGTCGTGGTCTGGAAAACGCCACCCCGCTTTGGGAATATTGTCGTCGTCCGTATCCACAATTCGTTCGGCGCCTCGCGCCACGGCATAGAGGTATCCCGCCATCTTCCTGCAGTAATGGTTGAAAGGCAGGACGTCGCGCAGGGACGGACCTACGTCGTTTTGCCGGCTCAGGGACAGGTACTCGACATGGTCGCATCGCCAGTCTTGAGGCGTCTTTCGATCGCCGACGACAACCACCTGGCATGTCCGGTCCTGCGACATCACTCGTATGGCGTCGGTTGGCGCGAAGATCGAGGTGACCACCACGAATGTTTTCATAATTCCGTATTCCATTTCGATAGTTTGATCGGGTGAAGGTACAGGTGGTTGGCGGGAAAGGAGGCAAGCAGGGTCTTGAGCCGACCGTCGAATGGTTCAAGGATCTTGCGTTCTTCGTCGGTCCAGAGAGCCTTGCCCTGCAGCGTCAAAGCCTTTTCAGTCACAAGCCGTTTGCACGACAACACCATGGCGGTGGGGACCGCCAGTTCGACGAACAGATCGGTCGCCGCGAATGCTCCGCAGTAGCGGCAGAACTGTCGGATGCTCTCGGCGGAAACGACCACGAAGTCCGAATACGAGCCAACGAGGGGATAGGAGAGGTCGTACGTGACTCCTTTGAGGCGGTGTTTTATCCGCCTGAGCAGTTGATGAGTGCGCCCCCGGAAAGTGAGTTGGGGCCAGAAGGCCTTGGCGAATTCCAACGGTTTGAGCTCCAAGCCGTGTTGCTTGAATGCTTCCGCCGCTTCGTCATAGGATGGCAGCTCATTTCGCACTTCGGCACCCGGCTTATTGACGCGATATTGGTAGGCTTCGACGGTCCTCGGCCACGGATGGTCCACCTCGTGCAGGGTCACGAACTCGGGAAGAAAAGAGGCCTCCGGAGTCAACCGAAGGTGCTCCGCGTAGCTGTGCTCGTCGAGGATGGGGTTCAGAAGGAGATCATCGGCGACGAAGAGATAGTGCAGGTCTCGCTCATCGAAATAGTCCCTCAATCCCTGGGCCATGTAGCCCTGGAAGCGGTGCGAATTGTCGTAAACGGGGATTACGTTCGGCTTGGTTCCTTCATAGAAAGGCATGAGATGATAGATGTGGGAGAAACGGCTCGCATAGATTCGCTCGAGGATGTCGATGTTCTTCTCGTATCTGTGATTGTAGACGATTACCAGAGCTGCATGTCTCATCATACCCAGTTTTCCTCGGCTGCAATGAGGTGCCAACGTGATAGGCGGGACGCTCCGTCGCTTATTCCTGCCGGCACACTGCACTCCTGTGATTGTCACGCCACCATATAGTGCAGGGTACGGCCCTGCAAGAAAAAAACACATGGAGTCAGGAGTCCTCGCCGGCCACGCCGGGCTGTCGATCGCTCAGGTTGCGGGCGCGCGGACTCCACGATCGAGGCTGAACACAGTCTTGGCCCTGGATGCTCCTGCAACAGATTCCGGCGAATCTGCACGGCGCTCTTTGGCGGTGCGTTCCCGCCGTGTTCCAGCTACACCCCGGCCTCGGAGGGGGCGATCGGGAAGCCTTCGTTGATCAGGGCCTGGCGGATCAGGGCTTCCGCCTCGACCGTCGTGGGCATCAGCGGTTCTCGGGGCCGGCCGCCTTTGAGGCCGATCAGGTCCATTGCCGTCTTCACGCCGCCCAGCCCCCAGGTTCCGGAAATGACCTGGTTGAGGCGAACCAGCCCGTTGCTCAATTCCTTCGCCCGATCGTAATTGCCCTGCATGAACAAATCGTAGAGTTCTGCGCAACGGTTCGGCACGATGTTGGCCAGCGAGAGCAGGCCGCCCTCGGCGCCGATGTGGAGCGAGGCGTAGAAAAAGTTGATCGAGCCGGCCAAGACTGCAAAATCCTCTTCCGGGTCGAGATGCGCCATGAAGCGGGCCGGACCGGTCTGACTGGCGTCCGCGATGCCTGCGATATTGAGCTGATGGGACAGCTCGACGACGGTCGCCTCGGGAATCTGCACGCCGCCGGCGAATTGCGGGGCGTTGTACATCAGCACGGGTACGGACACCTCCTCCGCGATTCGTTCATAGTGGCGCAGCAGGGCCGGGGCGTCCATATACCTGGCGAAGTACCCCGGCGTCAGCACGCTGACGTAGTCGAAGCCCATTTGGGCCGCGATGTGCGATTTCTCGATCGTCTCCCAGGTGGATTCGCAGCCTGTGCCGACGATGACGACCTTGTCGCCTCGCTGATCTGCAAAGACTTTCAAGACCAGCAGCCGTTCCTCATCGCTGAGGCTCTCCGCCTCGCCGCTGGAGCCCAGCGCCAGGAAGCCCGTCAGATTGGTCCTTCGAAGCCTGGAGAGATTGAATGCGAGAGCCTCCAGATCGACTTCTTCATCACTGGTGAACGGTGTGGTGATGGGAGCGAAGACCCCCGAGAGTTTCTGTCTGTTGTCATCCATACGCTATCCTCATTCTGCGTGTAAGAAACCTACGCCGGACCATTCTCCGCCTCTCAAACAACATACGTCCGCCTGTTTGAGGGGTGCGAGCGACCCTGAACAGCTCAGTCGGTCGACCGACCGGCAAAGACAGCCGGAAAACGCCACAGGAACTTGTTGCTTGCGGGCAGGACAAGGGGTTTGTAGGTTATGTCCTTGGCTGCCATGAAGGAATAACCCCTAGTAGGGCAGTCGTCGGATCGTGGGCCTTCCGGAACCTTTGGGAGAGTTCGCGGCCTTGGCAGCGGAGTTGTCGTGGTCTTGGGAGGAAAACAGATGATGGTCATGGAATTTGCGGTCGTGAGCATGTGCATCCTGGCGAGCGCGAGCGGCTCGCCGCAAAGCGTGGTCGTACAGAGCCCGGACAAGCAGTTGTCCTTGACGGTCGGTCTCGACGACGACCGGCGGCTCACGTATCAGCTCAGCCGGGGGGCGGACGCCGTCGTCGAATCGTCGATGCTGGGCATCACGGTCGACTCGGTCTCGCTGGGCGAAGGCGTCTCGCTTGGCCAGCCCGAGCGGTCGGCGGTGGACGAGTCCTATGCGTGGCGGGGCGTCCACTCGAAGGCCAGGAACCAGTTCAACGGCGTCAAGATTCCGGTGACGCGCACGAAGAGCGGGACGAAGTACACCCTGGAAGTCCGCGTGTTCAACGATGGGGCGGGCCTGCGGTACGTGGTCCCCGGCGAGGGCAAACGCCAGGTGTCCGGCGAGGCGACAGCCTTCAGACCTCCGGAAGGGAGCTTCATCTGGTATCAGACGAACACGAAGAGCTACGAGGGGGTTTACGAACGGCACGCGATCGGCGAGGCGAAGCTGAATACGTTGATGGGCCCGCCGGTCGTGGTTGAACTGCCCAAGGATGGCGGGTACCTGGCCTTGACCGAAGCGGCTCTGTTCAACTACTCGGGCATGACGCTTCGACTGGTCGACGACGGGTCCCGCGAACTGGTCTCGGCGTTCGAAGACGACAGGCAATGGGAGCTGGAGGGCGCGATCACCAGTCCCTGGCGGGTCGTCATCGTCGCGAAAGACCTCAACGGGCTTGTGAATTCGGACATCATCCCGAACCTGAACGATCCGCCGGCCCCGAGCCTCGCGAAGGCGGATTGGATCCGGCCGGGGCGGGGGTTGTGGCACTGGTGGTCCGGCACGATGGGCAACTGGGACAGCGTCGCCTACGATCGCCAGGCGGGTTGGGTGGACAACGCCGCCAAGCTTGGCTTCGAGTACTATCTGGTGGACGCCGGATGGGAAGAGAACTGGGCCAAGCCCGGCAAGGACAAGTGGGCCCTGCTTCGCGAGCTGACGACCTACGCGGCCGGCCAGAACGTGCGGATCTGGGTTTGGAAGCGGTGGAAGACCGGCAAGACCGAAGGGATCGAGATGACGGGCCTGGACGACCCCGCGATTCGTCGGGAGTTTTTCCGCCTGGCGAAAGAGGCCGGGGTCGCGGGCGTCAAGATCGACTACATGGACAGCGAGGCCAAGTCGATGATCGACTTCTACACCGATGTTCTGATGGATGCCACGGACGTCCAGCTCATGATCGATTTCCACGGCGCCAACAAGCCGACCGGGGAGTCGCGGACCTATCCTCATGAGATGACGCGGGAAGGCGTGAAGGGTTTGGAGTACAACAAATGGTCGGCTCTGCCGCCGGCTCATTACGCGTCACTGCCGTTCACTCGCTTCCTCGCCGGGCATGGGGACTTCACGCCGTGCACATTCAATCCCGAGATGATCAAGGGCACGACCTTCGCCCTGCAGTTGGCGACGGCGGTCTGCTACACCTCCTCCGTGATGTTCTACGCGGACAAGCCGGAATACTATCTCAAGTCGCCAGGCGTGGATGTGATCAAGGCGATTCCGTCGGTTTGGGACCAGACGGTGGTCCTGCCGGGCAGCAGGATCGGAGACCTGGCCGCGATCGCCAGACGCAGCGGCTCCACGTGGTTCGTGGGAATCATCAACGGCGGGGCGCAACGGTCCTATAAGCTGGACCTGTCGTTCCTGGGCGAGGGCGAGTTCGCCGGCGTCCAGTTGTCCGACAACCCCCAGCGGCCGGACGATCTGGTTCGCAAAGAGGCGACCGTCCAGAGCAAGACGCCGCTGCCTGTGACGATGAATGCCGGCGGTGGATTTGTCGGGATGTTCACGCCGGTGCGCAAGTAATCTCGCCGATCGGTGGTCAGAAGCCGCGATCGGCTCGGTTGTAAACAGAAAGGGCATGCATCCGGAATCGGGTGCATGCCCTTGTTCTATGCGCGATTCGTATCACCGTCACTCGACGGCGAATTCCTTCTTGCGGGTGTTCATCTGGGCCTTGAGACGGGCCACGATGGACGAGTGCATCTGGGAGACGCGGGACTCCGAGAGGTCCAGCGTCGCGCCGATCTCTTTCATCGTCATCTCTTCATAGTAGTAGAGCACGATGATCAGCCGCTCGGCACGGGTCAGTCCCTTGGTCAGGAGATTCTTGAGGTCGCGTTTCTGGGCTTCCTGCAGGGGGTCTTCGCTGCGGTGGTCCTTGATGACGTCGATCTCGTAGACGTCCTTCTCGCCCTCGGCGTCGCCGCACTTGGTGTTGAGCGACACCAGACTGGCCGCGTTGGCGTCCCGCTGGAGACGGATGAACTCGTCCATGTCCATGTTCAATTCGCCGGCCAACTCCTGCTCGTCAGGCTTTCGACCGAGGTGCATCTCGAGGGTGTGTGTGGCCTTGGCCAACTGGTGAGCCCGGGCCCGGACCAGCCGGGGGACCCAGTCCATGCTGCGAAGCTCGTCGAGGATCGATCCTTTGATTCGCGGCGCGCAGTAGGTTTCGAACTTCACCCCGCGGGCGGGATCGTAGGCGTCAATCGCATCCATGAGACCGAACGTGCCGGCGCTGATGAGGTCGTCGAGCTCGACCTTGTCGGGCAGCTTGGCGTGGAGCCTTTCGGCCGCATACCGAACCAGGTCCCGGTAGTGCTCCATCAGCAGATTGCGGTGCTCACTGCCGCGAGTCTGGTGGAACTGAATCCAGATCTCGTCGATGGTCAGCGTGGTGTCGGTCTTCGGTGCGTGGGTCTTCACAGATTGCCTCCGGTGCAGTTGACACTCCATTCAAGGGCGGTGTGATGCGTCGCCATGTTTCCCATTCATTCATCCTTGCCGGCGGTTGCGCCCCCTACACGGGCACGCAATGTCCTATGTTCCATTATCGATCCGATGCGGCGGGACTTTAGTTGAGCCATCGCATCACCCTCCTGAAAAAGCTGTCGTCCAGGGTCTCGCCGGGTTTGGCGCCGGCCACACGCGCCGCCAGCGACGCGAAGGACGAGCTGATCTGCGACTTGGGGTAGGCGAGCACGACGGGCTTTCTCGCCCTGACCGCAGTGCACAGCCGCTCGTCTTTGAGCAGAACCCCGGCGAAGTAGAGATTCGTCTGGAGAAACTTCTTGGTCACGTCCGCCATCCGCTGATAAACCTGCTTGCCCTCGGCGGCGCTGCGGGCCATGTTGACCACCAGGCTGATGGGCTGATGGTATCTTTTTCGGACCAAGACCTTGATGACCCCGTAGGCGTCGGCCATCGCGGCGGCCTCGGGAGTCGTGACGACCAGGACGTGGTCGGCCGCCAGGCAAAAGCCTATGACGCAAGTGGAGATCCCGGCGGCGGTGTCGATCAGGATGGTGTCGGTCTCCTGCTGGAGACGAGCCAGGTGATCGAGCAGTCGCCGCTGCTCGAGTTCGCTGATGTCGGCCAGACGATCGAGCCCCGAAGCGCCGCAGATAACCTGCAATCCCTTCGGGCCGGGCTGAATAATTTCCTCCATCCGTTTATGTCCGCTAATCACATGCGAGATGTTATATTTGCTGCGGATGTCCATCACGAGGTCGAGATTCCCCAGCGACAGGTCCGCATCCAGCAGGAGCACTCGCTTGTTCTGATTGGCCAGACAGACGGCGATGTTGGCCGCGATGTTGGTCTTGCCGACGCCGCCTTTGCCGCTGGTGATCGCCAGCACCGTGGCGGACGGGCGGCACGGGCCCGGCAACTGCTGCAGATTGAGCGCTTGATTCTCCATACTTCGCCGCGAATCTCCTCCGTGTCACTCGGCCTTGTCGCAATGCGTCGACGAGTTCTCCATGGGATTGTCGCCGGTCAACGTCATGTTCACGCTCCACTCCAGCGTGTCGGGGCGGACGCCGCACTTTTGCGCCAGCAATTCGATCGCCACCTTGCGGTTCAGCGTGTTCTCCAGGAGCTTGCCGATCTGGAACTCCATGTACTCGTCCCGGCTCTTCTGGAGCAGGGCGAGGGCCTCCTCATCGACCACCGGCCGAATCCGCGTGGAGCTGTTCGGCCCGAACGCGATGTTCGTCGTGTCTCGGAACAGTAGCCGGCGGTTGCGGAGATGCTCGGCCAAGGCGTCGTTGAGGATCTCCGCGAACTCCCGAACGGGCATGTCCTGCGGCACGAATCCGGGGACATCCACGCCGTGAATATTGGTGTGCAGGATGCGGCGGCGCAACTCCGTGAATCGGAGAATCCCGGTGAGCACCTCCGCGATATTGTCCGGAATGAGCGACAGCAAATCCATTTGCGTTCCCTCAAGGAAGAGTTAAAGTTGTCACGACATGCAGGGCCGCGAAGCCGGCGTCCAGGGACGCTCGGCCCGGGTTCGAGGCGGCAGCAGTCGTGGCTGCAAAAGGAATGCGGTCGAAGGGGGGACAGCCACAAGGGTGGGTCGGGACGAACCACCTTGGAGAAGCGAAGCCGTATGCATCATCCTTGATCCTTTCGGTCTTCTGCAAATCGCCGCGGGGGGCGAGTTCCTTATCCATCAGGCCGGCGCGAAAGCCGGCTGTCATTCAATCATGTCGCCGTCGATGTCAGGCGTTCTCCGCCTGCGAGGATTGCTCGGCGAATCCCGTGGGACGACCCGCACTCTCCTCTTCCTTGAGGAGGTGACGGATCTCCGTCAGGCTCTTGGTCTTTCTCAGTTCCACGATTCGCGACAACTGCTCGAACACCGACTCGTCATACAGCCGGTGTCCGCCTTCGGTCCACTCCACCTCGCGGATCAAACCCATGACCGTGTAGTTGTGGATCGTCTGGCGGGAGAAAGGGCTGTTGCGAACCAGTTCGCCAATGCGGTAACGCTTTGCGGGAACCCTCAATCCGGTACTGTGCTCTTGCCAGTTCATGCAACTGTTCTCAGTCCATTCATACCGTGACGTCGACCCGGTTGTCAACCACTCAACTCGATCGACGCGCTGTCACGCGTGACACCGAGGACCCGCGGCGAGTTCTTGTCGCGGGGGGAGGGACATCCGGCGTCCCTGCACGCCGTCGTGCGGGCCGTTGATGCCGAAAGGGATGATGCAGGTCTCAAGACAAGAGTCCATGTGATCTCCCACTCCCGATGCTCGGCTACGAACTTTGACGCCCAGCCGAGACTCGGCTGATTGGAGCAGCAACGACCGTCGCCGATTTTCGTGTCCTCAGTGACATAGCCACCATGCACAGCTCCAACAGCCAAAGCCCTTTTATGTTTTACAAAATGT
>JBDKUU010001147.1:0-2596 GCA_039679525.1 Phycisphaerales bacterium
ATGCTATGGCCTTGATCCATATAGAGTCGTTTCCCCGGCAGACCACGAAGTCCGATCTGCTGGGCTTCATCAATTCGGTCGCAGGCATGGAACGCCAGCGCGTGGGCCGGATCGACCTGCTGGGCAATAAAGCCGTGCTGGAGGTCCCCGACGGCTGGCAGGTCCGCCTGGCCCAGGCGCTGGACGGCCGGCCGCTCGGCGGACGCAAAGTCCGCGTCTGGGCCGAAGGCCCGGCCGACAACGAAGGCTTGGACGCGGACCATTTCGAGCGGCTCGCCCGTCTGCTCGAGATGGAGAGCCAAGCCGAAGCCCGCGAGGCGGCCGAACGTGGCCGAAAGCTGTCGGCCGCCGATGCGGAACGAACGGGGAACGCCCTGGTGAACCTGGTCATCGCCGATGAAGATAGCGGCCTGGGCGGCCGGCACATCCTCCAACTTGCCAAGCGAAACCGCGTGCCGCTGCCTTGGACGCGTCTGGGCGTGGGCAGCCCGGTCGTGCTCACTCCCGACCATGGCAAGAACGAGGACGGATACCGAGGCGTGGTCTGCGAAAGAGCCGACGGTTTTCTCCGAGTGGCCCTGGCCAGGATGCTGGACGATACGGACGACAGCGAGACATGGCGACTGGACCTGTCCACCGACGAAGTGGCCGGACAGAGGCAGCGCGTCGCCCTCCAGCGGGCGAAGCTTGCGAAAGCCGACCGCATGGCGGAGCTTCGAGACGTCCTGCTGGGTCGACGACCGCCCGAATTCAACCCCGAGCACGACGAGCCGGCCCTCGACCCGGGACTCAACGACACGCAGCGAGATGCTGTTCGGTTTGCCCTGACGGCCCGCGACGTGGCTTTGATCCACGGCCCGCCGGGCACAGGCAAGACGACCGCCGTGGTCGAACTGATCCGCCGGGCGATCCGCCGGGGCGAAAAGGTCCTGGCCTGCGCCCCAAGCAATCTGGCGGTGGACAATATCTTCGAACGGCTGCTGGCCGCGGGCGTGCGAGCGGTGCGGCTGGGACACCCGGCCCGTGTCACGGAGGGTCTTCTCGCCCACACTCTGGACCTGCTGGTGGAAGAGCATCACGATGTCCGGCTGGCTCGCAAGCTGGTCAAGGAGGCCATGGGTCTATTCCGGCAGGCGGGCCGCTACACGCGAGCCAAGCCGTTGCCCGGCGAGCGTCAGGAGACTCGCCAGGAGGCTCGGAACCTCCTGGCCGACGCCCGGCGTCTGGAGGCCCAGGCCGTCGAGCACATCCTCGACACCGCCGACGTCCTGTGCGCCACCACAACCGCTTTGGACAGCGAACTGCTGGGCAGGCGGCGATTCGATCTTGGCGTCATCGACGAGGCGTGCCAGAGCACGGAGCCCGGCTGCTGGGTCCCCTTGCAGTGGTGCAGCCGAGTGGTGTTGGCCGGGGATCATTGCCAGTTGCCGCCCACGGTGGTCAACCCCGATGCGGCTGCAGAGGGTCTCGGCGTGAGTCTGTTCGAACGACTCATGACCATGCACGGGGCGTCCATCTCGCGATTGCTGACGGTGCAGTACCGCATGCACGAAGCGATCATGACTTTCTCCTCTCGGGAGTTCTACGAGGACAAGTTGCAGGCCCATGCCTCCGTGGCCGAACACGTGCTGGCCGGCCTGCCGAACGTCGCTGCCAACGAAGCCACGCAGTCGCCGATCGAGTTCATCGATACCGCCGGGGCAGGCTTCGACGAAGAGGTCGAGCCCGACGGCGAGAGCCGCCTGAATCGCCACGAGGCCGACCTCGTGTGCCGCAAAGTCCGAGGGCTTCTCGAATGCGGCGTGACGCCCGGCGACATTGCGATCATCGCGCCTTATGCCGCCCAGGTGCGTCTGCTTCGCGAGCGGCTATCCGTCCCGGGTCTGGAGATCGACAGCGTGGACGGTTTCCAGGGACGGGAGAAGGAGGCCGTCGTGATCTCCCTCGTCCGCTCGAATCCGCAAGGCGAGATCGGTTTCCTGCAGGACGTACGCCGAATGAACGTCGCGATGACTCGCGCCCGCAGAAAGCTCCTGCTCGTGGGCGACAGCGCGACCCTGTCCGCTCATCCCTTCTATCGCCGGATGATCGAGCACTTCGAGGCCGCCAGTGCTTATCGGACTGTCTGGGAAGAGGACGTCGCTCCCTGATCTCGTAGTGAATGCGGTTGTCCTTCGGCTGGAACCTGTGGTATGCTGACGCCGTCCCTCGGTCGGCGGCCCGGCGACCGTCGGCGGGACTCGGCACGGATTGAGTTGGAGGCTCTATGAAGGCACGCGGTTTCCTGTTGCGAAGCGCTCTGGTGGCGGCCCTCGGCGGACTGCTCTTCGGATTCGACACGGCGGTCATCTCCGGCGCCGAGCAGACCCTGCAGCAGATGTTCGCCGCGACATACGAGTCCCTGGCGGCGACGTTCAAAGGCCTCAGCTTCCTGGGCACGACGGGATTCTGGCACGGCTGCACGACCGCCAGCGCTCTCATCGGCACGATCCTCGGCGCCTGGCTGGCCGGCAAACCCTCCGACGTGTGGGGCCGACGCAAGGCGCTTTTCGTCCTGGCGATCCTCTATTTCGTCTCGGCCGTTTGGAGCGCCTTC
>JBDKUU010001148.1:0-8344 GCA_039679525.1 Phycisphaerales bacterium
AAAGGACCATCCGGACGCCGAAGACCACGGCAATCGCCGCCGCCAGCGTCACGACGATCTGCTCGCTCCACGCATGGACGGCGCCAAAGGTCAGGGGCATGAACGCAAGCAGAGCGATCAGCAGACCTTCGAGGATCCAGTCGAGGCGGGTGTTGGATTTCTCCGGCACAGGCAGGGCATATCCGTACGCGCTCACCGAGTCACCTCCCTGGACAAATCGCCGCTCGTGAGCGTCAGCAGGTCCTGTCCCGCGACGGCCCGACGAGGATTCTCCACGCAAAGGACATCGGCCGCGGCCTTTCCGAGCCGTTGCGTGAGCAGACTGTATGCCTCGGACATTCGGGGGGATCGCCCGCTGGTGTCGTGGGCGTCGGTCGCAACGAGGATCGGCACTGGGGCCCCGACGAAAGTCCACGCCGCCTCCTGGGCCAACCGCCCGAAGCCTCCGCCGAAGCACGCGGCGGTCAACTGCAGGCATGGCGAGTAGTCGAGCCATCGCTCGATGGTCCGCGGATTGCGGGCGAGATACGTGTGACGCTCAGGGTGGGTGATGACCGCGGTGACGGACATCGCGGCCAGTTCCGGCAGGATGGCCTGCGGATCGATGAAGACTTCGTGAGGCAGCTCCAGAAGAAGATACCGCCGGCCGTCGGCGACAGTCAGAACGTCGCCGGACTCGACCAGCCGGGGAATCCGCTCGTCGAGGCGAACATCCGCCCCCGGCAGAACCGTCAGGGGGATCGACGCCTGGCTGAGGCTGTCGTTCAGATCGGCAACGCCGTTTCGGATGGCGACGGAGTCGTATTGGCCCTCATACCGGCCCAACTGGTGCGGCGTGGCCACGACGGTCTCGATCCCGTCGGCGACGAGAGACCGGCACAGAGCCAGCGTCTCAATCCGCCCGGACGGACCATCGTCGAACCCGGGCAGACAGTGACAATGCACATCCGTGAAGCCGGGCTTGGGCCCGGCCCCGCGGGGCCACCCGGCAAGGTCAGAGTGTTGTTCTCTTCGAGGAACCATCCTCAGTTCGTCCCTTTCTCGCTCGCGACATGTCTTTCCAGAACTCGGATAACGACATGGGACCATTGGCCTTGACCGTTCGCGTACGGTCCTTCTTCTGTCTCTCGGCCTGGTACTCCCTCAAAGGCACGGCCATCTCCTGGGGCTCGACAGCCACAATGGTCTTGCCGGAATGCTTCTTGTCTTTGCCGTTGTCGTAGTGGCCATAGTAACGGTAGCCGTAGCCGCCGTAATAGCCGTAACGACCGCTCTTGAGCGGAACGTCGTTGACGACGACGCCCAGTAGGCGCGCGGCCACACTCGAGAGACCGTCCCTCGCCTGCATGCTCACGCGCCGCATGGACTGCTCGGCCCTCACGACGAGAATCGTCACGTCGCACAGGGCGGCCAGAATCAATGGATCCGTCACCGCCGCCACGGGCGGGGAATCGATCAGTATCCGGTCATAACGCTCGGCGAGTTGCTTGATGGCCTCCGCGAAGCCCTGGCTGCCGATGATCTCGGCGGGGTTGGGCACGTCCGGGCCACAGGTCAGAACGTCGAGATTGGGCGTGCCGCTGGGCATGATGGCCTCGTCCAGCGACATCTGGCCCGCCAGGGTGGCGCTGAGGCCATGCGAAAGCCTGTCCAACTCGAAGATCTTATGCTGCGTGGGCCGCCGGAAGTCGGCGTCGATCACGAGGATCTTCTGCCCGGCCTGGGCCATCGCAATGGCCAGGTTGCTGACGACCGTGCTCTTGCCCTCGCCGGGCGCGGGCGAGGTGATCACGATGGTTCGGGCCTCGTCCTTCGGCACGCCGAAGAAGACCGCGGTCCGCAGAGTGCGGAACGCCTCGGCTTCCCGCGAATCCGGATTGGCGCGGACCCGCTGGCCGCGATTGCCGCCCTGAGCCTTGGCGCCATTCATCGCAGGCACGGCCCCCAGAACAGGCAGGCCCAACAGAGCGGAGATCTCCTCCGCCGACCGCAGCCGCTGATCCTTCCATTCCCTCAACAGCGCCAGTCCGACGCCCGCGAACAGGCCCAAACCCAGGGCCATCGCCATCGCCTTGGGCTTCTGCGGCTCCGAAGGCTCCAAGGCCGGCTCGGCGGTCTCGAGAACGGTGATATTCAGGGCGCCCGTCTCCTCGATGACGCTGAGCTCCTTGATGCGGTCGTCGAGCAGGTCGCAGAGTTTCTTCGTCTGCTCGTACTCGGATTGGAGGATCGTGTACTGGGCCACCTGGTTGTTCAGTACGATGGCCTCCTGTCGCTGATCCTCGAAATACTTGGCCAGCTCCTTCTCTCGTTCCAGGGCGGCTTCATATTCCTGCTGGGCGACGGTCAGGTGGCTCTTGGCGAAGTCGCCGTCGAGGTCGGCGATCTGCTTCTCGATCTGGGCAATCTCGGCATCGAGGGCCGCGATCGCGGGGGCGTCGGCCTTGAGCTGATGGAGACAATCGGCCCTGTCTCGCTGCAGGCGGGTCAGCTCGGCTCGAAGAGCCGAGACTTCGTTGGCGGTGGAGATGTAGACGTTGCGCGATCGCTGGGCCTCGACGTACTGCCGCAAGCCTTCGGGATCGTTCTCCATCGTCTTGGTCACTTCGTAGAACGACTTGGAATCGACCGTCGCGAGCTGCGCCTCGGTCAAAGCGGTCTGGAGACGTTCGAGATTGCGGACGATGACGTTGTTGTCCTGGTCGGTCCCGAAGGCGAGTCCTTCGCTCTTTTGTTTGAAGGTCATCATCGCTTCGAGCTTGTCGTCGAGCTCGGCGTCCCGCTTGGTCTTCTCTTCGGTGAGGATCTTGAGCAACTCGCCCGAGGTGTTTCGCTTTCGCTGGCTGTGGAACGTCACGTAGGAATCGACGACTGTGTTGACCACGTGGGCCGCCTCTTCCGGGTACGGCGACATGAACGAGACGCTGATCAGCTCGTCTTTCTTGCCGACGACGGTCTCCATGCCGCGACGCAGGGCCGCCACCGGGCTGCTGACGTTCTGAAACGACTTGAGGCGGTCGATCTGACCGGCCTTGATCGCGTCCGACAGAATGGGGGCCGATTCCATGAGCTCGGCCTGCGTGTACAGATAATTCGTCGAGCGGGACAGAATCCCTTCGTCGGAGTCGCGGAAGATCCGCGGCGTCGACTGCTCGACGTAGACCCTCGACGTGCTCTTGTAGAGCGGCGTGGCTCTCTGGAGGTACATGACCGCTCCGGCCAGGGCCAGGACCACCGTCACAAGGATCGTCCAGCGCCGCCGCCAGGCGATCTCGAAGAGACTCTCGGAGAATCCCTCGAAGAAGTCCCCACCCTGCATCGAGTCCGATTGCTGTTCCGGCAAGCCGGAGTTGTTCATGCCGTTCATCTCTTCACCTTGGTGTCCACTCGTCGCATGCGATCGTCAGTTCCGGTTCCAGAGGTCGTCGCCCTGGATGTACAGGCCGGTATTGAAGCGAACCATCTCGTGCAGCATGGTGTTCATGCGGGTCCGCGGCGTATGCTCGATCGCAATGACATCGCCCGGCCGGATGGAAACATTCATGGCCTCCGTGAGTTCGTTCTTCTCCACGAGCCTGAACGCGACTCGGGCGATGGATCCTTCCGGGGTGAGTCGATAGATCGTCGCGAAGCGAGGATCGGAGACGATGTCCAATCCGCCGGCAAACGCGATCGCCTGCATCAGGTTGTACTTGGCCGTCGGAGGGTACTCGTAGTTGCCGGGCCTGCTGACCAGCCCGATGACGGTGAAGAGGGGCACCTGGACCTGCTCGACCACGACGGTGTCGCCTTCCTCCAGCGAGACGTCATGGAAAGGAATGCTCATTCCGACTACGGGCAGAGTGATCACGGGGCCGCCCTGCTTTCCGCTCTGGGGCTCGGATGATCCCGATTCAGCCGCGGCGACAGCGCCCGCGGCGCCGCCGTCGTTTGCATCGGCGGGAGCGTTCGCGTCGGAGGGCCGCCTGGGGTTCTCATCCGATCGGATGACCCGGACAACGGTGGCTCCCGCGGCGGTCACGCCTTGCCCTTTGGTCACGGCGATGCCGCCGGCTTCCGTCAACAGGGACACCAGCGTCATCTGGTCGGATTTGAGGGTATAGACGCCGGGCTTCTCCACGGCCCCCGCGATGTAGACTTTTACAGTCTTGTATTCCAGTACGCGAATAAAGACGGAAGGCCGCAGGACGACGTACCTTTGGTACGCATCCACGACCTTCTCCTCGATATCGGCCAGAGACAGCCCGGCGACATTCTTCAACTCGCCGACCGCAGGAAGCGTGATCGCCCCGGCGTTGCTGACCCGGCACACATAGGCAGGATCCTGCCGGCTTGGAGTCTGCGCAGCCTGAACCTCGGCCGCAGTCACGGCCTGCAGCAGCGCGGGCATCGTGAACTCAAGGACATCGCCTCGCACGACGCGATAGGGCCCGGTGTAAAGCTTGGCTCGTCGAATGCGGTCCATGTCGACCGTGGGTTCCACGGCCGCGGCCCGTTCGAACGCCGCCAGTTGGTCCTGCGTCGGCATGCGCACCTGATCGGCGCAGCCACTCAAGTATAGTGCCGACAACGCCAAAGGCACGCACAGCGCGCACTCCAACCGTTTCAGCACCTTCGTCACGTACGGGAAGGCACTTGACACGAAGTTCACTCTGCTCTCCTATCAGCCTCCGATGCGGTTGCGGCATCCTCAGTCGACCGCAACCACACACCACACACTTCCCGGCTACATGCCAACGGGGTCCTCTATAGAGGCCGCCACGGACACGTTCCGATGACTCCCGATCATCCTTTCAGGACGGACCTTCCCCTTCAAGGAGCCGTAACTCCTACCGAACACCTACCTCATCCGAATCACACCAAAGATACTCCGAGCCAGGCGGCTGCGGAGATCACGTCACCTCTTCCGGGCTCCTGTCGGGGGAACCCAGGTCGGCGCCGGAGGCACGGCCGGCGGGCCCGGCGGAGTCGGGGGATTCGGAATCCAAGACGGCGGCTGGAACGGGCTGCGAGGAGCAGGCCGTGCAGGAATAATCACTGTAGGCCCGGCTACGGGGCCCGTCAGCAGAGGCGTCAACTCCTGCTGCAGCGTCGCTGCGATCTTGGATGCGTTCACACTCTGCACGGCGGCATCACTGGTCGTCGCCAGCAGGGTCAACACCAGCAGCACGCCCGCTGCCGACACCGGCAGATTCGCGATCCAGGACTTACCTTTGTTCTGTGCGTTCACTTTTTTCATCCTTTCTCCTTCACAATCAGTCGTCATGTCTGACTGTCACGATCAAATCGCGGAATCACAGGGCCTTGCGACGCCGCCAGGCGCCAACCAAGCCCGTCCCGACCAGACCCAGCACGATCGCGCCGGGGACCGGAACCGTCGCGGTCGCCTGCGCATCGACCCACAGGAACAAGTAACCGTATTCACCCTCGTAGAAATCTGCGCTCACATGCGCGATGGCGGAGGTTTCATCGTTCTCGATGCCGCCGTTCTCAGCATAGGATTCGAAGGAATTCAGATCCTGGTCGAGCAGAATCCAGCCATCCACACCATACACCGCCAACTGCATGTTCACCTGAGCATCAAAGAACGCCGTTCCGGCGGGGCCACCTGAATCCAAACTCCAGAGCACGTCGTACGGTGCGGAGAATGCGATCTCGCCATCCGCGGGGGCGGAGAAATACAGGTACAGGTAAGCCTCGCCATAAGCCCCCGCCGAGCCCACGCCGGCAGTCGACGCAAACGCGCCGGCCGCGAGACCCGAGGCTTGGGTCCAGCCGTAACCTTCGGCGCCGGGCACAACGGCATCGGCAGAGCTGTCGAACGTTCCCGGTACGAGTTGCGAGTCTTGCGCGCCAAGACCATTGGCCGCATAGCCATAGGATCGGCTCTCTCCGTCGAAGAAGCCGAGCCCATCCACAGGTCCGAACGTCACGTCCACCTGAGACGTCGCCGCTTGCGCAGCAGCCCCGACGGCCAACACGGCCACAAGGGCCAAAATCATCTGTCTTTTCATCTGCACTCCTCCATCATTCCTTTTCTGACTCTTCCCATCCATTTTTCACCTCCTGTGTTCGATTTCCGTCCCCATCGCTTCCCTGCGGAGACACGCGGCAATGCTCAAAGAAAAACAAAAAACGACTCCCTGCGACGACAAGGGACTCCCCAAAGGGCAGTCCCTGAGCGGCGATGCCAATCACACGCACGGGTCTGTCGCGCACGAAAACGGCGCAATAGCCCCAGCGCACCGCCCTCTGGGCCGTCTAAATCATGCGGATCACACCACCGAGAGATCCACTTCACGATCCCCTATGTCCTGCACAGACCGCTAATCTGCACAACACACTATCCGTAATCGTGAGCGGACGACTCCTCCCGTCCTGGGCGCACAAGCCAAGAACCTACTATCCCTGGTGTGAACCTCCATCCAAACTCCAGACTGCTTCCAACAGTCGCCAGTTATCGCGGCGTTACATAGTCCGATGATGATTGTAACCCAGCACCAAACCAGGATCAATACGTATAACTACGTATTTTGTAAAACTCAGCGATAATTCTTCTTTGCGAAGCGATTCACGCGGAATGGAACCACACCACGTCATTGAGGTGTCCCCCGGTCGTTCCTGCCGGAGGAGGCGATATAGGCGTGCGCGCCCCGGCTGTAGAGCAGCCGCGCGGGGGCGCCTGCGGGAATGATGATGGCCTCCACCGAGGGCAATCGTTCGATCAGGGCCAGGCCCGCTTCTGCGCCCAGGACATTGACGGCGGTCGACAATGCGTCGGCCGTGGTCGCGTCGAGGGCGATGATCGTGTCACTGACGAGCTTGGAGGCCCCTTTGCCCGTGTGAGTGTCGAGGATGTGACTTTCCTTTTGTCCCTGGACAACGGCGAACCGGCGGTAATCGCCGCTCGTTGCGACACTTGCGTCCGCCAGCTCCAGCACCAGCAGATACTTCGAGCCGTCCATGTCGTCCGGCGACACGTTCGGATCTTGGATGCCGATTCGCCACTTTTGTTGTCCACGAGGCGCCTGGCCGAAGCACCGGATGTTGCCGCCCAGGTCTACCATGCCGCCGAGCGCCCCTTTGCTCTGCATCGCTTCGACGGCTTTGTCCACAGCGTATCCCTTGGCGATCCCGCCCAGGTCGATCCGCATTCCTTCCTCGGCGAAACGGACTGTCGCTTCCTTGTCGTCCAGAATCAGCTTCTCATACCCCACTTTGCGGCGAGCTTCAGCCACCGCCTCCTGAGTCGGAGGCTCGTTCGCCTCCCCGGCCGCCCGCCACAAATCGACCAGCGGCCCCACGGTTACGTCAAACGCGCCGTCCGAAAGCTTGCTGAAGGACACCGCCTTGCGGAGCACCTCGAAGGTCATCGGATTCACCGGCACAGGCCCCTGTGCGGCGGAGCGATTGACTTGGTTCAACTCTGACTCCGGACGATGATAGCTCATCAGCGTTTCTATGCGATCCTGCACGCCGAACGCGGCCTCAATACAGGCGTTGGCCGTCCGCTCGCTCCTGGCGATAACCACCACCCGGCCGAAAGTGCCCATCAGCACGCGAGTTCCGCTGTCCACCTCGATGAGCGGACGCCGAGCGATGCTCAGATACACCAACCCCAGAACAAGCCCCACCGCAGCCACAGCCGCCACAAGATTCCGAACCCGTCCCATCGAATTCCCATCAGTCTGAAAAACTATTATGCCGCTTTTCACAATTTGGCGGTTAAATCAAATTCCGGTTTCAATAGTAAATCGCAAATCGTGAATCGTAAATGTATAATGGCTCCATGACTTACAGAAAGATCGAAATCATTGCCCAACGCGTCGAGCAGGAGCTGCTGCCGTTCGTGCGAAAACCCGCCCGCTACATCGGGGGCGAGGTGAATCAGATTCGCAAAGAATTGACTACATGCGATCTAACCGTCGCCTTGTGCTTTCCCGACGTCTACGAAATCGCCATGTCCAATACCGGCATGCCCATCCTCTATCATATCCTCAATCAGATGGACAACGTGGCCGCCGAACGGGTGTTCGCGCCGTGGACCGACGCCGAAGAGGTTCTCCGCCGGCGAAAGATCCCCCTGTTCAGCCTGGAATCGAAGGCCACGGTCGCAAGTTTCGACGTCATCGGGTTCGGCCTGACGAATGAACTGTGTTACACGAACGTGCTGAACCTGCTCGACCTCGCGGGGCTCAGAATCCGGCGAAGCGACCGCGCGGAGGCCGATCCGCTCGTCATCGCCGGGGGCGGCATGGCCAATTGCTGCGAGCCGATGGCCGAATTCATCGACCTCTTCGTACTGGGCGAAGGCGAGGAGGCCGTGGTTGAACTGACGAACCTG
>JBDKUU010001149.1:0-7415 GCA_039679525.1 Phycisphaerales bacterium
GTCTGCGGGGCCACTGGGCCCGGGGGCGTGCTGAAGCGGTCATGCGCCCATCGGAAGGAGTGTCGACATGTTGATGTTGACAAACCGGCTTGTGATTGGGAGAATTCCGACGTTGTCGCCTGTCGCCCGACGGGACCCGCGGCGACGACACAACATCGGGGAGGGGCAGGGACTAGATCCCTGCGGAATTCGGGGGACCTTTGCCGGCTTTCTCTTCTTACGGCAGAGGCTGAGGGGACTGAACGGAAAACGGATGGGTCGACTGCGCCAGGGTGTCTATCCTGGCCGGAGTGTGTCCGGCTTGGTCGAGCCCCGGCTATTTAGGGAGGAAGAAAAGATGGAGAGAAGAGCAGCAGCACTGGGCGTGATCGTCCTGGCGGTCGCGGCGTCGGCCGGAGCGACGACCATCATCACATTTGATGACTCGCCCGTCGGTCCGCTGGCGAAGGGGACCGTTCTGACCGACCAGTATGCGAGCCTGGGGGTGAAGTTCACGGGGTTCGAGAACGGCGTGGAGATGCCGACGTACGTGGACGCTTTCTGGGACGGGCAGCCCGCCGGCAACTACTGGACGAACGACAACTCCAGCCACATGATGGGAAATGACCGGCGGGACGTGATCGAGGCGCGGTTTCTCGGGCCGGTGAGCAACGTGGGCTTCGAGTACATCAGCACGTGGTCGATCGAGCCGGCGGCGGTGAACCTGTACGATTCATCGGACACGCTGATCGGGCGCGTGAGCCTCGCGACGGATTCGTGGGTCGCCCTGGATCTGAGCTCGTACTCGAATATCGCGTACATCCAACTGCTCCAGCCCTGGGATCACTTCACGCTCGCGGTGGACAACCTGAGGTTCGACTTCGCCGGTGCGACGGTTCCGGCCCCGGCGGCCTTGGCCTTGAGCGCGCTCGGCGCGGGGCTTGTCGGCAGACTTCGCAGGAGCAGAACCCTGTAGGAGGACGGGTCTGAGGCAGGCGGGAGCAGGCTCGCTGGGAGCGTGTGCAGAAAGGGCGAGCATCAAAGCGGAATGATGTCCAACTGCGGGAGGTTGGCGACGTCCCGACTTTCCCATGCTCAGCGGGTTTCTCAGAGGGCATTGCCGTCGAATGCTCAACCCCAATGCAGACAACAGACAATCCCTGAGGATCGTAGTCCGTCGACGGCCGGAGGAGCCAAGTCATCGCCTGCCCCCCTTGTTGACCGCCCGAGCTCGACAGAATTGGGACAAGAGAGCGTCTTTGATCCAGATCTGAATTCTGAGCACCCGCCATGACTCGCGAATGCCGAAGGAGGGAATCGAACCCTCACGGGGTGTAAGCCCCACAGGATTTTGAATCCTGCGCGTCTGCCAGTTCCGCCACTTCGGCGATGGCGTGATTATTGGGGATTTCCCGGAGGATGTCAACGGGCAAATTGTTGTTTCGTGTAACCAGGAGAGCGACCCCCGATGGGTCGCGTGGATTTCACCTGACCTGGCGGCCCCGGGCGGTATCCCGATGAGCCGCGGGGCTATCCAAAACCGGCGGTATTCCGTTCTCCCGCGTCCTGGGGCACGACCTTTCGAGACCTGCCGCGACTCCCGCTACCTTCGGCCATATCGGTCGCCCTGGATGCCGAGACCGTCGTCGCCCGGACGGACGCACAAACGACTCTTCTGGCTCCGTCGCCGTCCGTCCTACGCGTCTGGCATGGGCTTCGTGGCGAAGTCTGTGCCCGGCACGTCCTTCGCGGCGGCTCTCGACCCCGCCGTCAATCGCACGGCTTGACTCTCGCGATCAGTCCCTCATTCGGTTCCAGGTTGATATATTGGCTGATCTCGACGCCGACTCGCCCCGCGTCCGTCGCCAGCACGACCTTGCCCGTCACGTCCAGATGCCGCGGAATCGCCAGCCTCGCCCGCGTCCCGCCCAGGTTCACCGCGACCAAGAAGCAGTCGTCCCCCAGCTCCCGCAAAAACGCGAACAGGTTTCCCTTCTGCCCGGCCGGCACGTAGCTCCCGATTTGCAGCGCCGGCTCCGCCCGCCGAAGTTCCAGCAGCCGTCGGTAGAACGCCAGCATCGAACCCGCGTCCTCCCGCTCGGCCTCGACGTTCACCCGCTCGGCGTCCTTCCCGACCGGCAGCCACGGCTCGCCCGTCGTGAACCCCGCCCCCGGCCCCCCGGTCCACTGCATCGGCGTCCGCTCGGGGTCCCGCCCGAACTTGCCCGAGTCCAGCAGCCGGCCCACCGGGTCCCGCTCCCGCTCCGGCGGCACCTTCCCATTCTCCATCCCGATCTCGTCCCCGCAATAAATCGTCGGCGTCCCGCGCAGCGTCAGCAGCAGCATCGCCGCGATTCTCGCCTGCTCCGCCCCCACCCGGCTTGCCACCCGCGGCTTGTCGTGATTGCCCACTACCCAGTTCGGCCACGCAAACGCCGGCAGCGACGCCTCGTACCGGTTCACCCCCGCGAAGATCTCCACCGCTTTCCACGGCAGCACGATCAACTGAAAATTGTACGGCAGGTGCAGCCCCGTGTCCCGCTCCCGCCCGTAATACCCCATCAGCTCTTCGATCGGCAGGTACATCTCCCCGATCAGCACGCGATCCGTGTACTGGTTCGCCACATGCCGCATCAGTCCGACGATCTCGTGCAACTCCGCCTGACCGCCCGAGTACGTCCCGAGATACTTGTCGCATGGCGGCATCTCGCCCTTGACGTAATCCGGGTCCAGCGGATTGTCACGGAACTGCGCATCCTTGATCACGTGCCACAGCGCATCGACGCGGAACCCGTCCACGCCTTTCTCGAACCAGAACTTCATCACGCCGAGCATCGCCGCCTGAACCTCGGGATTCCGCCAGTTCAGGTCCGGCTGCTCCTTCAAAAAACTGTGCATGTAATACTGGCCGCTCGCGGCGTCCCACGTCCAGGCCGGCCCGCCGAAGACGCTGAGCCAGTTGTTCGGCGGCCCGTCGTCGCGTCCCGCGTTCTTCCAGATGTACCAGTCGCGCTTCGGATTCTCCCGCGAGGACCGCGACTCCACGAACCACGGATGCTTGTCCGAAGTGTGGTTCGGCACGAAATCCAGGATCAGCTTCATCCCGCGTTCATGCACGCCCGCCAGCAGCCTGTCGAAATCCTCCATCGTCCCGCACAACGGATGAATCGCGGTGTAATCGCTGACGTCGTACCCCCAATCGGCCAGCGGCGAAGGATAGATCGGCGACAGCCAGATCGCGTCGACGCCGAGCTCCTTGAGGTAGTCCAGCTTGCTCGAAATCCCGGCCAGATCGCCGTACCCGTCGCCGTTGCTGTCCATGAACGACAGCGGATAAATCTGATAAATGACGCCCGTCTGCCACCAAAGGTGCTTCTGCTCAGGCTGCTTCAACATGATGTCGAAATCCTTCTCAAAACCGGCTGAAGGCTGTAGGCCTTAGGCCGGAGTAAGATCATTCTTCGCCGAAAAAAACGAAAAAATGCGAAAACAACAGACGTTAAGAAGGAGTTTCGGCCACAGAGGACACAGAGAGCACCGAGGAAAGAAGAGGCGCGGGCAGGAAGCAGGCAAGGCCCGACAATGCGACCAACGGCAAGCTGCCTTCCCCCTTTCCCTTCTTCTCTGTGTTCTCTGTGACCTCTGTAGCTTCCATTCTTAGCTCTTGAGCGGAGCGTTGTTCCTTTCGTCCTTTTTCGTTTTTTCGGCAATACGCTCTTGTTCTTCTCTCTGCTCTGCCACCGATTCCCCCATTCGAAGGCAGCACGAAGCGGGCATTATACCACGCCCCGCCCGGGGCGGATAGTGGGAGCGTAGAAGCGTAGAAGCGTGGGAGCGTAGATGCGTAGAAGCGTAGATGCGTGAAGAGAGCACAGCCGTAGGGTGGGGCTTGCCCCACCGTCTTTCTTTCTGTTCACCACAGGAGATGCGGAGGACGGAGGACTGAAGGCAGAGGACAGACGACGGAAAGCGGGGGACGGATCGCGAGCCGCCCGGCTCGGGTTACGATGACGGATCCTCCAGGGTGGGGCCGGTCTGCCAAACGCGACAGTCTGCGTTTGGGAACCCTTCTCAACCCGCGCGTGCATCTTCAATTGAACCGCAGAGAACGCAGAGAACGCGGGAGGCAAGGATGCCTGCATCGCCGGACCTGGTTCCCAACTCTGCGCACCTCCGCGACCTCCGCGGTTACACTTCCTTCAAAACGAATTCAACCGCCGAGGACGCAGAGAACGCGGGGCAAGAGACAACGGCAGAAGGAAAGAAGAACGCATCCGGCGGTTCCTGAAGAACCCCGGCGTGCGGCCTCGTAGTCTTTTCTGGAACCGCAGATGAACGCCGATGAACGCTGATCTGAGGGAGGACGAGCAGCGGATGCGCATCCCCAACGCTTCCACGCTTCTACGCTCCCACGCGGCGTCCCGCCGCACAAATTCGCATCGATCATTCCGATTCAGCGTGCTGAGCGTCTGATTCTGCTGATTCGCGGCCAGAAGGTTATTCTGGATTCCGACCTGGCTGAACTGTACGGCGTCGCCACCAGCCGTCTCAATGAACAGGTCAAACGCAATGCGGAGCGTTTCCCTGCGGACTTTATGTTCCGACTGAGTATCGAGGAGTTTGCCGGTTTGATGTCGCAAATTGCGACATCAAACGTGGGCCGCGGCGGGCGACGAAAGCTCCCTTACGCCTTCACCGAGCACGGGGCGATCATGGCGGCCGCCGTCTTGAACTCGCCCCAAGCCATTCAGACCAGCATTTTCGTCGTGCGGGCCTTTGTCCGCCTGCGTCACGTCCTCGCCTCGCAGGAGGAACTCGCGGCCAAGGTCAAACGCCTGCAGAAGACCGTGCAGAACCACGACAAGCAGATCGTCGCGATCGTCGACACGATCCAGTTGCTGATGCCCCCGCCCCAAGATCCGCCCAAAGAACCCTTCGGCTTCCGCCGGGCCAGGAGGAACTGACCGCATCCAAACGCTTCTAGGCTTCTACGCTTGCACGCTTCTACGCTTATACGCATTCACCCGGCGTCCCGCCGCGGAAGGTCGTTCCCGTAGGATGGGCTTGAGCCCATGCGGACAGAGATCCGAAGCCGACCGCGGCAGAGAATGCACAAAAGATCAAGACAAGGGTCGACCCTCGAAGTCTTCCGAGGACAGATGACAGATGACGGAGGACAGAGGACGGATTGTCGGGCACGAACCACGCGCGACGAATCCTGTAGGGTGGGTTCTCAACCCACGCGTCACTTCCGAAAAAAGGACCTGACACCGTCCCATTCCTCTCGGCTGAGCCCCGAGGAGTTTGCCGGTTTGATGTCGCAAATTGCGACTTCAAACGTGGGCCACGGCGGGCGACGAAAGCTCTCTTACGCCTTCACCTTCCGAAAAAGGGACCTGACACCGTCCCATTTCTCTGAGAGGCAGAATGCGGATCTTCTGGAATGCGGTCTTTGACGAAGTTCCGTTCTTTGATGATATGCGATCCGAAGTACTGAGCTCCTTCTATTTCCGTGATATCGCTTCAGTGCTCACGGCAATTGCGTTCTATGCAACCGCAATCGTCATATGTCTGTTCAAGCCTGCGACATTCATCAGTGCGTTGCTCTTCCTGTTCATAGCCTTACTGCCACCACTTTGCGCGGTGGCAATTATCAGGAAGATATCTTCCGAGTTGCAGTCCACGTTTTCCAAAATGACACATCGTGAAATTATGGATCACGTTGGTCAGTGTGCGGTTCTCCATTTCTCCGCTGATTTGGTCAAGCAGATGCAATCTTATCTATATGGCCTCTTGGATGGAGACCCCAACACACCTCTATCCGTGATTCTGGATGAGAGAATGATAGCAGCAGATCATGTTCTGCTGAAGAGAGAGAATGAGATCCACAAAGGGAATAGCGAGGAAGAACCGGTGACAGGAATACTCTGAAGATACCGGGGGGGGCTTCGAGGGCCAGCCCTCATTTTAAGCTTCGATGCGTTCTATGGCGGGGTTCTTTGCGGGGTCTGTCCGCATGGGCTGAAGCCCATCCTACAAGAACGGCCTTCCTCGCTTCCCCGCCGCGTCTTTGCGTCTCCGCGCCAGGCATCCTGCTTCGTGGTGGAGAATTGATTCCGAGAAGAAGACGGTGGGGCAAGCCCCACCCTACGGCTGCCGCATTGACTCGCGCCTGCGCGGGGGCAAGTGCTTCTGCGGATGAGTGAGCCGGGGCCCATCCTTCTCCGTGGTCTCCGTGTGCTCCGTGGTTGAGGATTCCGGGGGAACCCGTGGGTGCGTAGCCCGTGATCCGTTTTCAGTATAGGGTCGTCTTTCCGGAGACTGGTTTGGGCTCGTTCTGGAGCAGGTCGAAGACGATGACTTCGTTTCTTCCCTTCTTTAGCCATGGGGCGGGGCAGTACAGCCGCTTCTGAGGGCCGATCTCCCAGAAACGGCCCAGGTTGTGGCCGTTGACCCACACGATCCCTTTGCGGTAGTTGCTCATGTCGAGGAAGGTGTCGGCCGGGGTGGTCAGATCGAAGACGCCTTTGAAGAACACGCCTCGGCGGGCCGCGTCTACGGGAGCCTGCCGGAGAGCCTGAATGTACTTCTCGTCGAAGGGGAGGTTGCACACCTGCCAATTCATCAGCGTCATCCCGTTGAGCGTGACGCGGTCGGTGATCCCTTTGCGGTCGATCATGGCCTGGGCGAAGTTGATTCTGCCCATTCCTTCCACCAGGATTTCAAGGATCGAGTTGGGCACGTCGCTCTTGGGCAAGTCGATGGTGGATTCCGCTTCGCGACGATCCAGTTTCCCGACGTACGCCCCGTTGAGGAACACAGCGGCATAGTCGTGCAGGTCGGTGATCGTCAGCTTGCCGCTCTTGTGGCCGATCAACTCCGTCTTGTAGACGATGAACCCGTAATCCTGCCCGTAGGCTTCGAAGGGTTTCGGCTGGACCGAAAGAACCGGCTCGGGCAGGTTGCTCCAGACGGAGGTGAACGCCGCCATGGCGACCTCGGGTATCTCCATTGCGGGGATCGGCTCCGGAATCGCAGGCAGATCCGCGACGTATTTCGAGAGAAGCTCCCGCAAGGCGAAGTACTTCTCCGTCGGCCGTCCCTGCTCGTTGATCGGCGCGTCGTAGTCATAGCTCGTCAGGTCCGGCTCATAGCCCTTGCCTCCCGAGTTCGCGCCGGCGGTGAAGCCGAAATTGGTGCCGCCGTGGATCACATACAGGTTGAACGACCTGCGGCTGTCCATCAGGAACTTGACCTCCCGGAGCAGGCCCTCCACGCCCGGCCGGGCCCAGGACTCGCCCCAGTGGGTGAGCCAGCCCGGGTAGGTCTCGCTGCTGAAGGCGGGGACGTTGGGATTTCTCCGGGCCGCCTGTGCGAAATCACCCTCGCTGGAGCCCGAGTCCAGGCCGATTGCGGCGCCGTCGATATTCCCGGCC
>JBDKUU010001150.1:0-2024 GCA_039679525.1 Phycisphaerales bacterium
AATGGCTCGGCGGGATCGCGCGGAGCATGGGCATCGAAGTCCTGACGGGCTTCGCGGCCGACCATGTCGTCTATGACGGCGACACCGTCGCGGCGGGCGTCAAGCTCGTCGATCAAGGCGTCGATAAGGAAGGGCACAAGCAGCCCAACTACGTTGAAGGCGAGACGATCCAGGCGAAGTTCGTTGTCCTGGCCGAAGGCTGCGATGGACTCGTCACCGAGCGGTTCGTCGAATCCGCAGGGCTCAAGCGTCAGTCTCCCCAGCTCTACTCTATCGGCGTCAAGGAACTCATCAAGGTCACGCCGGAGCAGTACAACAAGTTCACGAAAGGTCGCGTCGTCCACGCGATGGGTTATCCGATCTGGACGCCCGTCCTCGGTCCCGGCATGTTCGGCGGCGGCATCGTCTACGCCGGCGAGCAGGACCACCTCGCGGTCGGCATGATCGTCGGTCTCGACTGGAAGTATCACAATTTCAACGCCCAGGACGCGCTCGTGCGGTTCAAGGAGCACAAGTTCGTCAAGCAGTTCATCGAAGGCGGCACGGTCGTCGAAGCCGGCGCCAAGATGATCCCCGAGGGCGGCTGGTACGCGGTCCCGCGTGATCCCGAAACCCACAGCATCGGCAAGGGCAACGTCATGATCCTCGGCGACAGCGCCGGCTTCGTGAACATGTGCAAGATCAAAGGCCTGCACAATGCCATCGAGTCCGGCATGTTGGCGGCCAAGGCCATCGTCGCTTCGCTCGACAACCCCGGCGCTGCGGCGGCCAAGTACACCGCCGGCGTCGAGCAGTCAAATATCGCCAGGGAAATGAAGTCGGCCAAGAACTTCCGCCAGACGGTCGCGAAGTTCGGGCCGTTGCAGGGCATGCCGCTGTCGGTCCTGGGCGGCTGGCTGCCGCAGTTCCACGTCGAGAAGGACTACGAGGCCATGACCGGCGCCCCGTACCGGCTCAAGCCGAACCAGACTTTCGACAAGGACACCTTCACCGCGGTCGCGGCCACCGAGCACCGCGAGGAGCAGCCCTCGCACCTGCAGATCGTCGATCCGACGATTTGCACGACGAAGTGCAAGCCGGTCTTGAACGCCCCGTGCGTCACGTTCTGTCCGGCGGGCGTCTACGAGGAGATCCACGACCAACCCAAGGCGGCCAACCCGTCGAACTGCCTCCACTGCAAGACCTGCCAGCGGAAGTGTCCGTTCGACAACATCCGCTGGACGGCCCCCGAAGGCGGCGGCGGCCCGCGCTACAAACGCATGTAGAATCGCACCAACACGGGCGAGGCCCTCGAAAGCCTCGCCCGTTTTCTTCTTCCCAGACATTCCAAATGCGATTGTCAGAGCCGGCCCGATGCTCCGCAGTTCCCTGGTTTGGTCTTCTCAGACAGTCGGTCATAGTCCTTCATTCGAGCCAGACGTTCGGCTCGGCGGGCACGGCTCGCGGGCAAATCCATCTCGATGACTCCCACCAGGGGATCGATCACGATCCATACGAGGAACGTCGCCTTCAGTGTTACCATGGCAACATGGATCAGATACCCGCTTGTCCCCGGAACGGTCTCCGTTCCCGTAGCGGTCACCAAGCCGGCGAGCAAGGGCGTGGATACATAGAGAAGCATGTAGCCGTAGGTGCCCGTCAGTGGGTGTTCATCTTCAGTGCGTCGTGCTCCACGAATGCCGTGGAAGAACGCAAACAGGTAGAGGCAGACAAGAAGGAGGAGCATGCCGGTAGAGTACCCGGACAGCGAGAAGACCAGCCACCAGTCGAATCCCGCCTGGCGCAGTCCGATCGCGACAAGATACCCGGCGCATGCGACGAACCAGACCGTCGCGATCAGATGGATTCGTCTCAGTGTTTTCCTTGCCGTCATGGCTGCTCTCACCTCGGGTGTTCCCGGCCCCACGCAAAAAGACCTCGGCCGCCAATCTGAGGTCTCATGCTCATAGTGTCTCATGGACCCGCATCGGTGTCCCAGACGTGTGTCAATCCATTCCGCCGTGATTTCTCAGACTCTACTTCAG
>JBDKUU010001151.1:0-12731 GCA_039679525.1 Phycisphaerales bacterium
AGAAACACCACCTGCAAATCAACGACTTGACAAACACCGCTCAGGAGTCGATGATGCTACCGCCAGCCCACCAATCGATTCACTGGGCCGACGATGGGACTTGTCCAATTCCCGCTGAACCAACACAAGGCTCATGTGTCGAAGCGAATGCGCGTGCCACTGATATCAGCAGTGCGCTATGGTTGGTGCGGACGTACAACGACGTACCCTGTGTCTCGCGGCACGCGACTATGCAAGGAGAATCTTGTGGTCTCGAAGATCAGGTTAGGGATGCGCATGGACAGACGTAAACAGTCATCTTGGTGCACCTGCGTCGCGATATGCGCGTTCGGCTCAGCGTGCTTCCTGGCCGGGTGCGGATATCCAGACAAGTATCCATCCCATCTGCAGAGGGCCGACGATCGCGCGAATGTTTTCCGGATGGTGGTGATCGAGCCGGTCGGCCTGTTTGAGCCGAAGGAGCGAATAAGACTGTTACGGGTATTCGAGTCCGAAAAAGATCCCACTCGCACAAAGCTCGGGCGACTCTGTTGGGAGGTGATAGCTGAAAATCCGGTTCTCGCACGGGACTTTGAGGTTGTCGCCGGTCAGTTGCCGAAAGGGTTCATTCAGATCTTTCCATCCCCAGGGGAGTCCTTCACACCCACCCCCGGCAAGAGCTATGACATAGCTGTTGTGATGGCGCACCCGCTGGCTTCCCCGAGGGGAGCGATGACGAGGTGGATCGCAGACGGCCAAGAATGATTGGGGGCACGCGGCCATCGACAGAGGAAGGGGCGGATTAACACGCAAATCGCAACACGGCTATTCGGAGCATGAGCCAGCATCCGGCAGCACAGAGACCTTCGACAGGCTGGAGGGTAAGGCGACGCGACAGAGGCACAATGTCGGCCCTGCCGCTGGGCCGCGACGGCGCTCGGGTTGGCTCCCATCAGGGAGTACGCTCTGGGAATTCCGGCGATGAGCGAATCCGAAAGACGGACGCTGCTCGGGAAACTCTCTTCTTTTCGCCCTTTTTCGTTTCTTTCGGCTGACACGCCTTCTTCCCCCTCTTCCGGGCGTCCCTGGCGGCTTGGCGAGGGGCTTTCCGTAGACGTGTGACGGGTCAGGCGGGGACGCCGTAGAGATGGATGGGCAGGTGTTTGGCGTGGCGGAGGAAGTCGGAGTCGGTCGTCAGGATTTGGAGTTCCTCCACGGCGGCCACGGCGCAGATCAGGAAGCCGATCGTCGAACCCTGGACGCCCTTCCTGCGGCATTGATTGCTGAATTCAGCGGCTCGAACGAAATGCTCCGTCCGAAGAGGGACGTCCTCGAAAGAATCGAGCGATTTGCGAAGCGTCTCGAACTGCGAAGGACTGGGCACGCCGGAGAGAAGCTCTTGGCGGATCGGGCCGATCATCACGATGCGTCCGTCGCGGATCAGGTCCTCGATCAGGGCGACGAGGTCCTTGTCGGGGTCCTTACGCCGAAGGACCTTCGACCAGACGCAGGTGTCGACGAGGACTTTCATCGCTTGCGGGCGTCCTTGTAGCGGTAAGCAGGATCGAATTCGATCTTGCCCACGAGTTTCAGGACGCCAAGCTGCTCGCGCCGGGCGACGTATTCCTTCAGGGCCGCCGTAACGGCTTCCTTCTTGGTCTTGTGCCCGCCCGCGGCCCGGGCCTCCTCGATCAATTGGTCGTCCAATGCCAAATTCGTAGCCATGATCAGCTCCTTTCCACACAAAGTATAACACATATACGTGTGTGGATCAAGGGCCTGTTCTGAGCATTCGCCTTCTCCACCGAGAGCACGCCCGAAACGGTCGTGCGAAGGACATTTTTCGCTTTGGGCCAATGGCATGAACCCGGAAGAAGCCGGGGGACCTCAATCGGTGTGCAAGGCGATGCGCAGCATCGCTCCCATGCCATTGGCGAAAGGCGAACAATGCCCGCCGGCCCATCGCACAGCGGCGAGCCGGCGGATTCCGGATCTGTTCGTTTCTTCCTTTCTTTCGCGATCCCATCCGGGCGGCCCCGTCGCTTCAACGGTCACGTGCCCTGCCCGGCCGGGCGCGAGGCGCAACTCGTCCCTCGTTGGGGTTGACGCCTTCAGAAGCGTTCCGTAGACTGAACCTGTGGCGAAGAAAAGGGCACTGCTGTTGACCATCGCACTGGGCACGCCGATCTGTGCGCTCGTGATCGGCGTCCTCGGCTATTGGCAGTTCCGTCTGAAGCCGTGGTTCGTGTTCGAGAAGACACGCTATGGAAACATGGGCGAGATCGCCGCGGCTATCGGCGACTTCACGACGGACCAGAAGCGGATTCCCGAAAACCTGGGGGAGGTCGTCCGGCAAGGATATCTGCCTGAACGGTCGCCGATCTACGAATGTCCCTTGCTGCACGGCTCTCTGCGGGACAGGGCAATTGGGTATCTCGATTGCGAATTCGACGTCCGATTCGAGCCCAATGAAGCCATCGTGTCTCTCCCTCGCGCCGCCATCGATCGCTGTCATCTTGAGAAGGCGCCTGCCCACGTGATCGAATGCCGGATAGACAAATCAGGCAATTTCGTCTCGCCCTGACCAGCAGATGGCCGGATGAAGAGCGGCGTAGATGCGGAGGGAACGCGACGAGAGATGCCTGTAGTCCCCTCTGTCGACCTGCGTCGCGAAAACCTTCAAGCAAAAAGGGGCCTCCCGTCGGCGGGGGACCCCTTCGATGAATCTTCGGTGAAGACAATCGTCTTAGCTGTTGATGATCTTGTCCGCCTCTTCTTTGTAGGCGTCCATGATGTAGGTGATGCCGGAGACCTTGGCGGCTTCCGGAGTCAGGGCCATGATGTCGTCGCGACTGATCGTGGAGACCTTGAAGTTGCGGCTGCCGGCCATGAGCTGCTGGAGGCCGACCTTCATCTTGTCGGAGTAGGTGTACAGGCCGATCGCGCCCAGGGGCAGCTTCTTGACTGTCTCTTTGCCGTACTTGGCGACGAGGTCCTCGTAGCTGACGAAGATCTCTTCGACCGTAGTGCCGAACTGGCTGACGGTCTTGGGCAGCGCGTCGCCGCCCTCCTGGAGCCACAGGCCGATGTTCTTGCCGACCATGCCGGGGATCATGAGGGCCCGACCCATGCAGACGGCCTTGGTGTACGGAGCGCCCATGGCCAGGACCTTGAAGACGTGGTCTTCGGAGCTGAAGCCGCCGGCGATGGCGATGTCCGGGACGAACTTGCCGCGGGCCGCCAGCTTCTGGCACAGGTCATAGGCCATCGACTGGAGGTAGAACGTCGGAACGCCCCACTCCTCCATCATGCGCCAGGGGCTCATGCCGGTGCCGCCCGGAGCGCCGTCGATGGTCAAGAGGTCCAGCTTGGCGTCCGAGGCCCACTTGATGGCCATGGCCAGCTCGCGCATCGGGTAGGCGCCGGTCTTGAGCGTGACGCGTTTGGCGCCGATCTTGCGGATTCGCTCGACTTCCTTCATGAAGCCGTCCTGGTCGATGAAGCCCAGGCGGGAGTGCCGCTCGAAATGCTTGAGGGCTCCGTCTCTGAACGCGGCCTGGTTAGCCGGATTCGACGGGTCGGGGGTGACCAGATAGCCTCTCTTCTGAAGCTCCAGGGCCCGATCGAGCGAGTCGACCTGGATCTCGCCGCCGATGCATTTGGCGCCCTGGCCCCACTTGAGCTCGACAGACTCGACGCCGAGCTTGCCGACCACGTACTCGGCCACGCCCAGGCGGGTGTCTTCGACGTTCATCTGAACGATCATGTCGCCGTAGCCTTCATGGTAGCGGCGGTACTGCTCGACGCGCTGGGCCATGTTGGGGGCTTTCGTGACCTTGCCCTTGGCGTCCAGCTCGAGGGCCGGGTCGATTCCGCAGACGTTCTCGCCGCAGACGATGGTGATGCCGGCGATCGCGGCGCCGACGGCGAAGTGCTCCCAGTTCTTGCGGGCGATCTCGGTGGAGCCGAGGGCGCCTGTGAAGATGGGCAGCCTCATCTTGACCTTGGTCTTGACGCCGTACTGGGTCTCGGTGTTCACCATGGGGAACAGGGTGTTGTCCGAGTGGCCGATTTGCCCCTCCGGCAGACCCGTGGCGCCGAGGGCGTAACCCGCGATGTTCAGGTGCGAGTAGTCGATGGGGTAATTCTTATCCCCGCCGGCGGTCAAGGTTCCGAAGGGCCCGGGATAGATGACCTCCCGGCCGCGGAACGTGGCCTTGAACGTCTCGCAGTTGCCTTTGCACCCGTCGATACAACGCGTGCAGATACCCGAAACGGGTGACACGCTGCGGGAGCGATTCGCGGTAAATGTGGCTTCGTTTGCATTGGGCTGTTGCAGATTCATTGCGCGACTCCTTAAAACTGTATGGACTTGTAAAACATTAGCGGAATCAATATCATGGCTCGGAATGCTCGGCAGGAGAAGCCGGATATGCTGATACTTAGCATTAGGAATACTAATAATGCATCTGGAAACGCTGAAACTGTTCTGTGACCTGGCGGACTCCCGCAGTTTTTCGAAAACCGCGGAGAAGCACCTGCTGAGCCAGTCCGCCGTCTCGCAGCAGTTGGCGCAACTGGAGCTGGCCTACAAGTGCCAGTTGATCACGCGCAGAAAGCGCCCCATCGAGCTGACTCCGGCCGGTCAGGTGTTCTACCGGGCGGCCTGCGACATCCTCGAACGGTACGATCAGCTCAAGAGCGAATTGCACAGCCTGGAGGCCGGGATCGACGTCCGGATCAACGTCGCCGCCATCTTCAGCATCGGGATGCACAGCCTCTACGAATACGTCAAGAAGTTCATGATCCGCTATCCGAACGTCAACCTGCACATCGAGTACTTCAGCGCCGACAGGATCTACGAGCTGGTCCTCGACGGCGAGGTGGACATCGGCATCGTGGCCGTGCCGAAGAAGGACAAGCGCATCGACGTTTACGAGTACGAGAACGAGCCGCTGGTCCTGGCGTGCAGCCCGAAACACCCGTTGTCCGGCGAAAAGGAGACCGACATCCACAAACTGCAATACGAGCGGTTCATCGCTTTCGAGAAGGACGTTCCCACCCGCATCTGGATCGACGGAATCCTCTCCCGATACAACGTGGTGGTGCGGCCGGTGATGGAATTCGACAACATCGAGACGATCAAACGGGCCGTGGAGATCAACGCGGGCGTCAGTATTCTGCCCCAGCCGACCATCACCCAGGAGGTCGCCGGCGGGACCCTGCGAGCCATTCCTTTCTCCAACGAGCGGTTCACCCGCCCCACCGGCATCCTCGTCCGCAAGGGCCGGGCCATGAGCCAGACCACGCGATACCTGCTGGATCTGCTCAGAGAGCGAACCGAGTGAATCGCCGCCCCGAGCGGGCTTGGAGGCTCGAGGCCGCCGGCCGGAAGTTCGCCCCTGCGACCGATAACCTTATCGGCGAAGCCAAAAGCTTGACAAAACCCCATCGGCGGACCAACGTAGTAGTAGGGAAAAGGAGCGATTTGCGGTTGTTTGGGTCTTTCATGAGATTGGATGGAATGGGCCGATCAGGGCATGTCGATTAAAGCAGTGATATTTGACTTGGATGGAACGATCACCGAGCCGTACTTCGATTTTGACGCGATTCGCGAGGAAATCGGGATCGACCGCCATGGGGGGCCTATACTGGAGGCCATGGAGAAGATGACGCCGCAGCAGCGTGAGCGTGCCGAAGCCATCCTCCACTTCCACGAGGAGAAGGCTGTCGCCGAGTCCTCCCTCAACCCGGGAGCGAGGGAGACGCTCGATGCTCTTCGCCGGCGAGGCATCCACATCGGCATTCTCACCCGCAACCGCAAGTGCAACGCCCGTGCGGTCGCCGAACGGCACAATCTGTGCTTCGACGCCGTGGTGGGCCGGGAAGACGGGCCGGTGAAACCCCATGCCTTCGGCGTCTTGCACTTGTGCGAGAAGTTCGCCGTCCGCCCGCAGGAGACGATGCTCGTGGGCGACTACCTGTTCGACCTGCTGTGCGCCCGGGCCGCCGGAGCCATCCCGGTCCTGATCGCCAACCACGACCGGGCCTCCGAGTTCGCCCAGCACGCGGATTTTACCGTGCAGACCCTCCACGAATTGCTCCCCATTGTCGATAATCATAACCATACAGGAGAATCCTTTGCTTAGACCAGGAGTAGTCATGGACAGGGTAGTCATCGCCGCGGTCGGTCTGAGCCTGCTGGCCGGGGCGGCGAGATCGCAGACCGCCGATCCGAACGCCGCCGCGTGCAAGACAGTGATCACCGATCCGAACCAGGTGGATCGGGCCGTCAAGAGCCTCCAGGACAAGGCGGCGGAGCTGACATCCTACCAGGCCAGCGTCGTCTATGTCACCAGACAGCCCCTGCTCGATTCCACGGCCCTTCGCAAAGGGGTCCTGTATTACGCCAAATCCGACGGCCGGTCGAAGCTGCGAATCGACTTCGTGACCCTCCAGCAGGATGAAGAGCCCGAACAGAGATATGTCGAGCAGTTCCTGTTCGACGGGGTCTTGCTGACCACAGTGAACCATCAGACCAAGCAGGTCGAGCGTCGGCAGATGGCCGAGCCCAACGAGCCGGTCGACGCGTTCTCGCTGGCCAGCCGGCACATGCCGGTGCTGGGTTTCTCGAAGATGGACGACCTGCGAAAGCAGTTCGACGTGGCGATCAGCGCCGATCCCGCCGAGGACCCGGCCTTCCTGCATCTGTGCCTGACCGTCCGCCCGGACTCGATCTACAAGGACGATTATACAAAGATCGATTTCTGGGTCGACCGCAAGATCGGCCTGCCCGCCCGGATTCACGCCGTCACGACGGAAGAGGACGTCCACGAGATCCAGCTCGTCGAGCCCCAGGTCAACGCGGGCGTCGACGACAAGAAGTTTCAGATCGATATCCCCAAAGGGTTCGCTGTCGAGAACGTTCCTCTGGAGAAGAAGAGTCAGCAGAGTCGGCAGTGACATGAGGCAGGTCCGATGACGGTAGCTCAGCAACAGGGGCGCGTGACGATGAATGCAAGTCTTGTCAACGAACAGGATTTCCATGGTCTGGTCGAGAGGCGGGCGGACATGCTGCTGGCCCTGCTGGATTATCTTGCAGGCTGCGACGATCCGCACGCGGTCCTGACCCGCCCCCTGCTGGGTGAGTTCCTGTCTCAATCCATGCAGATCGAGGAGCTGCTGGACAACTACGACGCGGGGAAGAACTGCCGGTGGTGTCACCTCCGCTCCCTGACCGCGACCATCAAGCTGTTCTCCGACGCCAGCTACGAGCTGATGCACATTCAGCACCGCACGCCGAGCTACCGGCTCATCCCCGTCGAACGGGATTTCGCCGCAGCGACGGACGAGGCCCTGGCCTTCACCAGCGAACTCCTCAGCCTGGCCTCCAAGGGAATGCTCGCGCAGGCCCGCGAACGCAATCTGAAGATCCCGCACAAACCCGAGATCGCCCAGACCTTCGAAGAATGCCAGCTCCCGGGCCGTCTGGCCCACGACTGCGGCGCCCGCCACGTCGACACTGTCGCCGAGACGGTCACCCTGCTGGCCACTGCGTTCCTGAACCTGGCCTCCGAGAGCGGGGACGTCCGCGCGGCCAGCCGGGCCAAGCCGGAGGAGTACGCCGCCCGGGTCGCGGCGGCCCTCAGCGAGGAGAGTCTGCGGAGCCTCGAATTCCAGTTCCACAACCTCCAGTCCCAATACGACACCTACGTCTCGGGCACCCAGGTGGAGAACCAGGATGTCGACCTGCCGGTCCTGCGAGGACACGCGAGCGTGGTCTTCCATCTGCTCCGCACGGGCACCCTGTTCGCCCACTATTACGAGCGGCACCTCAACACGAAGCACTGCACGACGGCCTGCCCCACCGGCGCAGTCGTGGAGGCCGACGCCCTGTTGTCGGTCCTGATGAACTACTGCGTCACCTTCATCGACCTGTACATCGGCAAAGCCGTGAGCCTCTGCCAGAACATGCTCAAGCGATACGCCGAGCCCAGCCGGATCGAAGTTCCGATCCCCAGGTATCGAGGCTTCCACGTGCGGCCCTCCACCCTGATCTCGAAGATCGTGCTGCACTACGGCAGCAAGGTCCAGATGCTGCTGGACGACGAAGTCTACGACGCCGGATCGTCGCTCGATCTGTTCCGCGCCAACGAGAAGATCAACGCCCAGAAGCGCCGATGGCTCAAGCAGGAAATCGGACGGTTGGGCCTGGTTCCCGATCCCGGGGAAGGAGAGGACCCGATCGCGGTCGTTCGTTCCGTGGTGCTTTCGCTCGCGGAGAAGGCCAAGCTCGTCATGTACGAACAGCCGCTCAAGCTTCCGGAGGGAATCTGCGGGAGCGAGGGCACGCTGTTCGAGAAGGTCACCAGCGAAGCGGGCCGCCTGCTCGCGATGGGCCAGATCGACATCAGCATCGACATGAACGCCGAGTTCGTGGGCGACAAACGAGTCCTCGCGGACATCCGCGTCCTGGCGGAGAGCGGCTACGGGGAGGACAGCTTCGGCAACAACATCCCCCTGCCGAAGAAACTCTCCTATCTGCGACGATAGCCGTAACCCCTTAAATCGACCTGTGTTGCGACCGTCAGCTTCTCCAGACGTCACCGGCCTGTCACTAGAGACCCCGTCCGAGAAAACCCGCGAAAGTGCCGGGAATACTCCATTTTTGCGATGGACAGACAAGTCCTCGGCGATACAATGATCGTGGGGGCCCAACAAGCGGAGACCGATTTCGAGGAGAGAAGAATGACTTGGCGAAATGCGGCGGTGTGGATTGTCGTGTCACAGGCTCTGGCAGCGGCATCTGGAGAGAACGTGGATCCTTCGCCGCTCGTCGATGGCGTCGGCTCCGTGTGGATGGAGGGGTCACCGGGGCCCATCATGGCGTCGAGCCCCGATCTGATCCCCGTTGTGACGGGCGATGACGACACCTCGTTCCCTTCGGTCGTCGTGGTTGCCGCAGGCCATGGACGGGGCCGGGTCGTGGCCTGCGGACAAGGCAGTTGCTTCAAGAACGGGGTGATCGATCAATACGACAACCGGCAATTCGCGTCCAACGTCCTCGGCTGGCTCGACAAGACCGCCAAACGCCGCATCCTGATCACGCAGGGCCACCGCGAATGGTATGGCGGAGACAACTTCAGCACGCTCACGGCCGCCCTTCAGCGCAAAGGGTACACATGCACCCGTTCTTCCGCGCAACTTGGCGCCGGCCTCCTGACGAACACGAGCGTGGTGATCGTCGGAGACGCCTGGGGAGCGTTCACGCCCGGCGAGATCTCGGCCTTGGAAAACTTTGTGGACACCGGCGGCGGACTTCTCCTGCTCGGGCTCGGCTGGTCGTGGGAGCCGTACAATCCGGGCACCACCCTCGATGACTACCCGATGAACGTGATCGGCAAACACTACGGAATTCGATGGATCGACGGCTCGATCACGGACCCGACGAATGCGAAGGACGGCTCGCCCATCTTCCATACGTTCTATCCCAACACCGGCATTCAGAGCATCTACCAGGCTTTCGACACAATCGATGAAGTGTTCTCGACCCATTCCGCCGGGCTGGCCGATCTCGTGCAACACGACTCGAGCACGTCCGAGGACGTCATCCGATCGCTTCTGCTGATCAGAAGCGTCACGTCGGATCGCGGCTCCGCGTACGCTCAACGCCAGGACATCTATGATTTCTACGCGAGGATTCTGACGACGTACCCGCAGTACTTCGACAAGAGCGTGGTCTACGACTCCAAAACACAGAACGCGATGGCCTGGATTCGCGAATGCGTGCACCGGAGCTTGGAGGACGCCCTTCCCCTCACGCCCCAGCGCAAGGCGGAAATCGCCGATCTGTTGGGGTTGACCGGGCGATATCTGGATATCTGGAATGAGTTCTCCGTGCTCGTTCAGGACAACACTTCGCTGAACAGCCGCCAGCGGGACTTCATCTACAACTGCCTGAGGCTCGTGCCCAAGGGACTCCACAACCTGCGATCCATTTCCGTCCGCGACAACATCGGCGCCGACACGACTCCGGCCATCCCGCTCTCGGGCCTGGAGGAGTCCGTGAACATCTTCGGATTCGATATCGGCGCGTACCGCGAGAACTCGTTCCCCGACGACGTGTCGTCCGGCGTCGTGGACATCTTCTGTTCGGCCATGGCCCACGAGCTGAACCACGTCGTGGACGCGAATTACGTCGGCAGCCGTCCCGCTCTCAAGCAGAGACGGGACGCCCTCCTGGCCGCCGCCGGAAGGAATCCGATGAACTACCTGCGAAGCATGATCCCGGCCGGGTTCTTCGCCGACACGCCCCAGGAGTTTTTCGCGTCCATGTCGAACGAGTGGTTCACGGACAGCGCCAAGACGATCGAGCTGGGGATCGTCCGTCTGAAGAACGGAATCCGTCACCCCATCGAACAGGCCCTGTTCTTCGCGGATGTCTACTCCATGGGCGGCAACAAAACGTATTTCTACGCGATCGACCTCCAGGGCAACGTGACCCGACGCGATGTCGAAGTCGTCCGCAACCAGCGAAAGGACATCGTCGCCCTGCAGACCGCTCAGTTGCGATACGAATTCACCTGGACGAGCCAGGGGACCGTCGCCGACGCGAAGATCACCCCACGTTCGTCCGCTGAAACCCCGACGGCCGTGGAGAGCTTCGAGGATGGCTTCAGCGCCCTGGACTGGACCTTCGACGGCGAGTCCCCCTGGACCGTCAGCTCCTCCACGCAACACTGGGGCAGCCGCAGCGCTCAGGCGGGGGCTATCGGCGCCGACGCTCAGACCAGCCTTTCGATCACACGCAACTGCCAGGCGGGACAAATCCGCTTCTGGTGCAAAGTATCCTGCGAATCGAATTGGGACTTTCTGAGCTTCCTCATCGACGGCCAGTCGAAGGGCGAGTGGTCGGGCGAACAGGAATGGCAGGAGTTGGCCTTCAGCGTGTCGCCGGGTCAGCGAACCTTCGCCTGGACGTACAGCAAGGACGGCTCCGGCTCCGGCGGTCAGGACACCGCCTGGATCGACGACATCACGTTCCCGGCCCAGTGACCCTTCTCTCGTGAACGCACGGCGACGGCCGGATGGCCGTCGGCCGAGACGGCCTGCGAAATGACGCCTTTGTGAGAGAATCTCGACACGCGTAGAATCGCGAGCGACCCGTTTGTAGTGTGCCCGTCAGGGCATATCCTCTCTTCCTGGCGTCGCGTCGCCCACGAGAAGATAACGCCTCACGGCGTCACTACAAACAGGATTCGCCTGTCGCCCTTCACGGGAGAGGGCAGCGCATGCGTCGCCCCTGCGCTTGGAGTTTGTACAGACACGAACTGCCAGGCGCATGACCGCTTCTGCACGCCCCCGGGTCCGTGGCCCCGTAGACCTATCGCGTCCGTCAGCCTCCCTCCGCAGGCGTCTGGCCGCACGACGGCATCACGATCTCAGCGGCGGCAAAGAGAGCACGCGCCCGGGCGCGCAGCGCTCCTCCGGGGCCAGGGCGGTCGTGCGAAGGACATTCTGCGCTTTGCGCCAATGGCATGAACGCCAAAGAGGCCGGCGACCTCAATCGGTTCGCAAGGCGATGCGCAGCATCGTTCCCATGCTATTGGCGAAAGGCGCAAAATGCCCGCCGGCCCGGTGCGCAGCGGCGAGCCGGCGGACTCCGGATCTGTCCGTCCCTTCCTTGTGCCCCGCGATCCTATTCGCCCAAACCCGTCGCAGAAACGGTCATACACCCCGAACTGAGGGGTGTGACCAATTCTTCTGGCACGGGGCCGGCTTCTTCGGATGGACAGAGGAAGGAACGGACTGATCCGGAATCCGCCGCCCTGAGGTGAAACGCTGTTGTGTGGCGGGGCGGCGGGAGTTTATCGCGTTGGAGCCACCAGCACAAGGGGTGCTTCGCACGCCCTCAAGCGAGCGTCTCGCTCGCGTCCCAAGCTGGAGGCGCAATGCGGCAAACCTCCCTGGCAGGTCCGTTTCGAACCAGCATTGAGCCCTGCGGAGCAGGGACCTCTCTCGTTCACCTGGAGGCGGTCCGCCAGAATATCTGGGCACACCCGAACTGAGAACTGCGGGCGCGAGGAGATTCCATTTGCGTTTTCGCCGGATGCGTGTATATCTGACGCGCAACATTTGCATGACCCGGTGGACTGTCAGGAAGGGAACAAGATGGCAAAAGGAATCGTGCTGTACTACTCGCGGAGCGGCAACACCAAAGAGATGGGCGAAGAGATCGCCCGTGCGATGAATTGTGCGGGCCTGACCACCGAGTGCAAACCCGTGGAGAAGGTGCATCCGGAGGATCTGCCCGAGTACGACGCCATCGTGATCGGGTCGCCCTGCTACTACGGCCAGATGGCCGGGCCGGTCAAGCATCTGATCGATGAACTCGTCGGCCGCCACGGCCAGCTCAACGGCAAGGTCGGCGGCGCGTTCGCCAGCTCGGCCAACGTCGGCGGCGGCAGCGAAACCACGATCATGGGCATCCTCCAGGCCATGCTCATCGCCGGCATGGTCATCCAGGGCGATCCGCAAGGCTCCCACTACGGCCCCCTCTCCATCGGCAAAGCCGACGAGCAGGTCAAACGACAGTGCGAGCGTCGAGGCCAGCGAATCGCCGCCCTGACGCTCAAGCTCACCCAATAGCCTCCCCTCCAACCGCGAAGATCCCCGGTTGGACCCAGGCCTGCCCGAAGGTGGGCACGCCTGGGTCCAACTCTCCGCCGATTCTCTGTCAGAACGATCGCCAC
>JBDKUU010001152.1:0-8657 GCA_039679525.1 Phycisphaerales bacterium
CTGCAACCTTGTTCGACGGCTCGCTTTCCCAGAGCGTCTCGATCTCGTAGGCCCCATTGCCGGGGACCAGATCGGCGAACGACGCGGGGGCGCTGGTGTTTCCGCCCGTCGTCGTCGGCGGCGCGGAGGGCAGCTTCAGACGCAGGTCGATGTAGCAGTCGGAGCTGCCGCTCAGCGAGGCGTTGAGCAGTTGGACCGCGATCACATTCTTGCCCTTGACGAGGATCTTGCTCAGGCCGGAGAGCGTGACCGGATTGTACTCGGCGTTCTCCGTCGCCGACGTGGCCGTCGCGTTGCAGGGCAGTTCCGGCGACGCGACGTTGGCCTGGTAGACCATGATGCCGTTGATCCAGATATTGACGCCGTCGTCGTAGAGCACGCCCAGGGACAGTGTGTCGTACGCGGCCGGGTCGTCGACGGTGAACGTGTGGCGGAGATAGAGCGTGGAGTAGCCGCCCCGCATGTCGGTCAATGTCGTGGCGAGGAAGTCTTCGCCGAATCCGATCGGGGCCAGGCCCGTGAGCCAGGCGGAATCATCGAAGTCCACGGCCCGCCAGGCCCGAGGCGAAGTCGACGGCTCGCTCGACCCTTTGAAGTATCGCCATTCGGACTTCTCGGGGACCAGGACGTCTTTTTCGACATTCTGCACCGCCGGCGAGACCTCGGCGATGCGCCACTTCATCGCCCCGAACGTTCCCGCGCCCTGCGGATCGCTGAACGCGGACGTTCGGAAGCGCAGGCCATTGATGGGATGGTTCGGCTCGCCGATGTAGGCGATCGATGGCTTGTTGGGGACGCGAGAGCCGTCCGCGCCCTCGGCCAGGCCGTCGAGAAACGCGGCGCGACCGCCCGCGCCGACGCTTCTATCGGGCCAGTAGCCGCCTTCGAAGGCGAAGGCGAGCATGTCCTCGACGTAGGCGGGCAGACCCTGCTTGCCGGGGCCGGTCAGGCCGCGATAGTTGCCGGCGTCGGAGGGGGCGTCCAGCCATCGGACCAGGTCCGCCTTCACGAACTCGACCAACGGAGTCGCGAATTCCGCGAGCAACAGTTGGAGCTGGTCTCTCTGCCAGAGCAGGTCGCGGACCTCGCGAATCGCGCTATAGTAGTCCGGCTGCAATTCCTGATTGCGGGGGAAGATGCTGTCGTAGACCACGTCGATGCCGTCGTTCCAGGTCGGTCCCCACGTCGCGTCTACATCCCAGGGCAGGGTCCACATCTTGCCGAGGTAATTGTTCTCGGGCGTGTAGTCCGGCTCGAAGTACCACACGGCGTTCTTGTTGGCGGCGGGCCAGTAGTCGTAGTGCCGAATGGCCTGGACCAGCGAATGATAGACGTACCATTTGTCCAGCCGCACGTGCGCGCGGATGAAATCGGGCGTGCTGCGATTGTTGAGGTTGTACTGGATCGTGTCGTGGTCGGAGCCGTCCGCGACGGCGTACGGCGCCTGGTAGTTCTGCTGCTCCTTGGCGTCGTGCGTCGCGTTGATGAGCTTGTAGAGGTTCCCTTTCTCCAGGTTGTGGGCCTCGAGGAAGCGGACGTCGTAGGGCTCTTCGGCCAGGGACAGTCCCCAGAAGTCGCCGCGCCAGGGGTCGGGGGCCTCGCGCTCGTCATCGATCACTCGGAAGTGGAAGAAGTGCGAGTAGGGGGCCGGCACGCCCATCTTGTTGAAGAGATAATAGTTGACGTGCTCGTTGAAGCCGTAGGTGAGGGTCAGGCGGTTGTCGAAGCCCTTGGCCGTCACGAGGGATCGCCACTGGGTCGGGTAGGGCTTGCCGCTGTTGTCCTTGGCCTGGAAGTAGTGCCCGCGATGGAAGCGGAACCGCATGCTGCGTTTCGTGTTGCCGCCGAGATAGCGGCCGTTGGCCCCGCGAAGCCGATAGCTGACGTTGTCGTAGACCACGCCGTCGTAAATGAAGGTGCCGTACCAGTTGTAGACGAAGCGGGCCGGGTTTGCGCCGCCTTCGGAGAACTGCGGCATCTGGTCGGCCGCGCTGTAGCCCAGGGCCTGCCGCAGGTCTTCCTGTCGCGTGAGAAGGTGATAGACCGGGAGCGTCTGGAGCGTCGCGGCGGAGAAGCCCTGGTAGTCCGGCACGCCGTCGTAGACGAAGTACGCGAAGTTCATCGAGGGATCGTCGGCGTATGGGACCGACGTGCTGGCTCCTCGCGCGTCCATCGCTTTCAATCGGTAGCGGACGAGCGTGCGATGGGCTTGGCCGGGAACGACCGCGGTGTAGACGTCGTCGCCAGCGGCCGCATCGCCCTGGGTCCCATCATCCCGCATCGGCGCCTGTGTCCAATTGGCCAGGCTAAAGTAGTCTGGGTTGTTGGTCTGTGTGGCGTTGGGATCGACCTCCAGCGCCCCCGGGTACACGGGCAGACGCAGCGGGATATAGTGGCCCGGCCGGACGATTTGATATTCCAGCACTACGCCGGCGATGCCGTTGGCGTCGGTGACTTTGGCGGTCACGGCGACCGGTTGATCGCCCTTGGGCTGCGCGGGGGTCGTCCCGATCTTGCGGACGAACGGCTTGGCGTTCGATGCGAAGACCGCTTTGTTGACGCGAAGCGGCGTGGGGGTTCCCGAGGCCCAACTGATCGCCAGATCATTGTCGAAGGCGGGATTGATCAACTGGAGGGAATAGCCCGTGCCGGTCGTGCCGTCGGGCACCGGATCGCCCACCAGCGGCCAGGGGAATCCGACCTGGTAATCGACCTCGTCGACGAGGTCCCCGGCGGCGTTGCACAGAGCGATCCGCTCGCCGTCGTTGCCGAGCCGGCCCTCGTAGGGCCCTCGCACATACGCGGGATTGAGGGGCAGGCGGCCCGAATTCCACTTGGCGTAAAGACCGTCGAGCGACTCCGTGACCACGACGTATCCGTCGGCGGGCAGGGTCGTGCCGGCGGGGAACGTGTAGGTCAGCCCGGCGTCGAAGTGCCAGCCGGAGAGGTCGACCGCTTCGGCGCCGCAGTTGTACAGCTCGACGAACTCCACCAACTCCGTCTCGTCATCGGGGTTGCAGTGGATCTCGTTGATAATGACGCCCGATTGCGATGGCGACGGCCCCTGCGCCCGGGCGGGCGACGCCCCGGCCCACAGCGTCATCATCGCCAGAGAGAAGAAGGTCATGCGACAAGGGAAAAGGAGCTTCGAGAGTACGCGCGGCAGGGACAGAATTCCGCCGCGGCACGTGGTATGGTTCTCGCTCATAGCGCTGTCAGTTCGAAGAACACCCTCACATCACGATTTCTCACAAGGTGACCGCCCGGACCTCCGACGCACGCCGCTGTGCCTCCGGGACAGCCGACAGTATCTGCAGACCGTTTCATTATACCATTTCCGGCGAGGGATCGCCACTCATCTCATAGATCGGCGGGGGGATTCAGGGGGAATTATGAGACCGATACGCCCATCGTACGAGGAAAGACTTGTGTGTGTCCGGGGCGGGGTGTGACTAGTTCTTCCGGCACACGGCAGGTTTCTCCCGACAGACAGCGGCAGAAACGGACTGATCCCGAACCCGCCGCTGGACGGCCGAAGTTTATCGCATTATGGCCACCAGCAGTCAGGGTGCTGCGCACCCTCTCAAGCGAGCACCCCGCCGGCGCACGACGCTGGAGGCCCAAAGCGCAAAACTCCCCCGAGCAGGCCCGCTTCGGGCCTGTATTGAGCCCCGCGAAGCAGGGACATTTCCCGGCTGCCCTGGTATCTTCGGTCTGCCAGAGAATCTGGGCACATCCCGGGGGGACGGGCCGTGACAGCCGGGTTTGGACTTAACAGAAAGGCCCAAAACGTTTAGTATGAAGCCGTACGGTTGGACGACCGACTGTGAGTGATTGACAGCAAAACGCGGGCCCGGGCGGCTCGCGCGGGGATAGGCAGGATGCTTTCGACAGCAGCGCAAGGCAACACATTCTATGAGACCGCCGCGATTCTCAGTCTGGCGGCCGTGCTCGGCGTGGTCGGGCAGAAGCTCCGCCAGCCTTTGATCATCATGTTCCTGGCGACGGGGATTCTCGCGGGCCCCGCGGTGCTCGGCGTGATTCACAACCACGATCAGATCGCGCTGCTGGCCCAGATCGGGATCTCGCTGCTGCTCTTTATCGTCGGGATGCGGCTGGACCTGAGTCTGATCCGGACCACCGGGATGGTCGCTCTCGCCACGGGATTGGGCCAGATCGTCTTCACCGCCGGCATCGGATTCGTGATCTGCCTGGCCCTGGGCATGAGCCCGATCAGCTCCGCGTACGTCTCCGTGGCGCTGACCTTCTCCAGCACGATCATCATCGTCAAGCTGCTCTCGGACAAGAAGGAGATCGACGCCCTGCACGGGCGGATCGCGGTCGGTGTGCTGATCGTCCAGGACATCGCGGCCATCTTGTCCCTCGTGGCCTTGACGACGTTCGGCGCCAAGCTGGCGGAAGGGCAATCGGCGCTGGTCGTCTCGCTCGTCATGGCCGGCAAGGGCGTCGGGTCGCTCGTGGCCATCGGGCTTCTCATGCGGTACGTGCTGCCGCGATTGATGGGCCGGCTCGCCCATTCGCAGGAGATGCTGATTCTGTTCGCGGTCGCCTGGGCCGTGCTGCTGGCGGCCGCCAGCGAGTGGCTGGGCTTCAGCAAGGAGGTCGGCGCGTTCCTGGCGGGCATATCGCTGGCGCCGAGCGAGTATCGCGACTCCATCAGCTCCAAGCTCACGAGCATCCGGGACTTCCTGCTGCTGTTCTTCTTCATCGACCTGGGCTCCCGGCTGGAATGGTCGACCGTCGGGTCGGAGGTCGGCAGGGCCGCGGTCCTGTCGCTGTTCGTGCTCGTCGGAAATCCGCTGATCGTGATGGGCGTCATGGGCTACATGGGATTTCGCTGCCGCACCGGGCTGCTCACCGGGTTGACGGTGGCCCAGGTCAGCGAGTTCTCCCTGATCATGGGGGCCCTGGGCGTCGTGCTGGGCCACATCTCGCCGGAGACGATGGGCCTGATCACGCTCGTCGGCGTCGTGACGATCTTCGCGTCCACGTACATGATCCTCTACTCGCAGAACCTCTACCAGATCTTCTCCAAGCCGTTGAAGATCTTCGAACGCAAGAATGCCTACCGCGAGGCCAGCAGCAACACCGCGGCCGAGACGACGGTCGCCGACGCGATCCTCGTGGGCCTGGGCAACTACGGCAGCAGCCTGGCCGAGCGGCTGATCGAACGCAAGATGAAGGTCATCGGCGTGGACTTCGATCCCCAGGTCCTTGAACGGTGGCATGCCCGGGGCATCTCGGTCTTCTACGGCGACATCGCCGATCCCGACCTCTACGAACAATTGCCCATCAACCACGTCCGCTGGGTGGTGAGCACGATCCGCTCGAAGGAGGTGAACCTGGCGTTGCTGCACCTGATGCGACACCGTGGATACGATGTGAAGGTCGCGCTGACCGCGGCGAACCCGGATGAAGTCAGGCAGTACAAACAGGCCGGGGCGCACGTGGTCCTGCGCCCCTTCACCGACGCCGCGGAGCAGGCGGCCGACGCCCTGATGGACGCGACGGACATCCTGCCGGAGAACGTTGATTGGCCGGTGGCGTTCCAGGAGGTCCGCGTCAAGTCGGGCTCGCTCTTCGCGGGCCAGAGCCTGCGGCACATCCCGCTGCGGTCGGAAGCCGGGGCCTCCGTCCTGGCGGTCAGCCGGGCGGGCCGGGTGCATTACGAGCCGGACCCCGATTTTCAGGTCTACCCGGGCGACCACGTCGTTCTGATGGGTCCGCCGAAGACTCTGAAGAAAGCCGACGACCTCATCAATCGGCCGGGGAATCTGGAATCGCTGGATCGGCTCGAACGATTCGTGATCGTCGAGCTCGACGTCTTCACCGACTCCAAGTGGAAGGGCAAGACGCTCGCGGAGCTGCAATTCCGCCAGCGGTGCGGCGTGACGGTGGTCGGCATCCGCCGGGGGCAGGAGCGGATTACGTCGCCCGGCCCGAACGAATCTCTCCAGCCCGGCGACAGGCTGATCGTGATCGGCACCTCGGACAAGGTCCGCCAATTGAAGTGCGGCGTCGCGTCGTGAGATCGCGGACGATCTGAGATTTGAAATCTGAGATTTGAGATCGAGTCCCATCAGTCCTATCGGTCCTATGCGTCCTATTCATTAGGACCTATAGGACAGATGGGACTCATAGGCCTACGCTCTCGATCCGCCGGAAACGAATGATTCTGCGCTTCCCGCGAACCTCTCGCTCACTCGGCTTCGAGCAGGTCGATGATCTGCTGCGCGGCTGCGACCAAAGCGTCCGCGTCCGACGGCGGGATCATCGTGCAGCGACAGGCCTGGACGGCGCTGATGAAGGACGTGAGCTGGGCCGACGCCGCGAGGTCGTTCGCTTCGCTGCGATTCTCCAACGCCTTCCGTGCGGCCTGGAGCTTGCCCAGCAGGCAATCGTTGCTTCTCTGCGGAAGTCCCAGATCTGTGACGACATCGATCAGCACGTCGAGCAGTTGAACGGGGTTCGGCGTTTCGTACGCGCACATGTCCGCGACGGCTATTCCGTCGCCGTTGCCGTCGGCGGGGCGCGGATTGCCCAGGATGTCCAACGGCGTCAGTCCGTCGGGCGGGTCGTTCGTGCCGGCGTCGAGGCACAGCGACCCCGGGAAGAGGCGGCCTTCTCCATCGGCGAACAGGGGATCGACGTCGATGTTCCCTTCGCCTTCCCAGCCGCCCTCGATATCGCTGAAAGTGACGATCGCCGGACCCTGGATGGCGGCGTCGATCGAGCCCCAGATGATGCAGTTGGCCATCGTCGTAACGCCGCCCTGGCCGCTCCGTACACCAACGCCGTTGTTCAGGAACGTGCACTGGGTCACCGTCGAGTAGAGGTCGATGCGGGTCACGATCCCGGCGTCCTGATTGCCGATGAAGGTGCAGTTGGTCACGATCTCGGCGTTGCCCAACGCGGCTCCTCCCTGGTTCTCGCGAAACGTGCAATCGGTCACGAGTCCCGCTTCGAAGACGCAGTCGATGTTGTCGATAAACGTGCAGCGGGCCAGCTCTTCGACGTCGTTGATCGCGCCGCCCATGTCGGCGCCGTTGCGGGTGAACGTGCAGTCGGTCGCCGTTCCGGCCCGCCACAGGGCTCCGCCCATGAAGGCGTCGTTGTCGGTGAACAGGCAATGGGCGATCCCGGCCCGTCCGGCGATTGCGCCCCCGAATCGGGCGCTGTTGTGGTTGAACGTGCAGCGGATCACGGTCGGGCGGCCGTTGGTGAGCAGGCCGCCACCGGAGGAGTCGCACGCGTTGCCGCCGGTGATCGTGAAGCCCTCGAGGATCGTGTCGGGCTCCTCGCCGTTCATGCACCGCACGACGTGCTCGCGCCCCGCGCCGTCGATTGTCGTGCAGTCGGCCCCGGCGAGACTGTACAGTCGGATCGCTTTGCCGAGAAGATCGATGCTCTCGCAGTACGTCCCCGGCGCCACGGCGATCTCGTCGCCGGCCCGGGCCGCATCGATGGCCGCCTGAATGGTCGTATAGTCGCCGCAGCCCCGGCGGTCGACCCGTAGGGGCGAATCATCATTCGCCCTCACAGCCGTCGCCATGGCGACCCACGCCAACACGGCGACGCCCACGCCGCGACAAATCGTGTTTCTCATCGAACCGTCCTTCGAATCGCACGGGATCGTGCTTGTCGATCCTAGTAGTTCTATGGGTCCTATGGGTCCTATTCAATGGGACCGATAGGACCCATAGGACTAATAGGACACGCAGACGCGCCGGCTCACGCCAGCGTCGCGCCGTCGTGGATTCTGCCTGCTCCCGGACGCGGCTCCCATAGGGAAAAACCCACAAGGTTCGGTGTGCTGCTCGCAGCGTAGGGTGGGGCTTGCCCCACCGGTTATAGGCATGGGTGGCGTCAAGAACGGTGGGCCGAGCCCCACCCTGCGCGCGCAAAACGTGAAACGTGAAGCTGGGTGCCATGGCTACGTCTCGTAGCCATGTCTCGCTTCTGCGAGAGAAAGCACATGCTTACGCATACGCAAGCATGGCGCCCACTTCAAATGTCTTGCCGAGGCGGTTCACTGCTTCAGCGTAGCCGCCGTACTGCGGTCACGCTTCACGAACCGCTCAGCTCGCCTTTCGGTTGTCGCGGCAGAATTGGGCCATGAGTTCCATGGCCTTGCTGGTCCGTTCCATCGAGCCGTCGAGTTTCGCGTAGGCGTCGACCAGCTCCAGCAGTTCCGCCGGGGCTTCGACTGTGCCGTACTGGTGGGCCGTGTTGACGATGCCGGCGTCCAGGCCGTACTCCATCGCCTTGGCGACGTACGCCCGGCAGACTCCGATCCTTCGGGCCGGCAGGTCGCGGACGCTGTTGCTGATGCCCAGCGAGCAGTGGACGCCCTTGAGCTGCGGGTCGTTGCGGATCTTCTTGATTGTCTCGAACGTGCGGAACGTGTAGCCGGGGACGCCGGGCTCCATCGGCATATCGATCGCCAGCGGGAAGACGGTCGAGTCGAAGAAGATCTGGCCCGGCTTGAAGCCGTGGCGCATCGCGGCGTCGAAGAGCTGTTTGGCCAGGGCGTAGAGCTCGTCCACGGAGTGCGATCCGCCGGGCCCCGTGGCCTTCTCTTCGCTGACCAGCAGGCCGACGAACGAGAAGTCGTAGTCCTTCTTCAGCGGCATCAT
>JBDKUU010001153.1:0-2956 GCA_039679525.1 Phycisphaerales bacterium
GGCGACGTACTCATCGGCCGTCCAGCCAAAGATGCGCTGGCCCGAGAGCATGACGATGTCGCCGGTCGTCAGGCCGCTGGTCAGCGGGTTGCGAACGGCCGGGAACGTCACGCGCTCCCGCTTGAACTTGCGGATGACGTGGTCGAAGCCGACGATCTTGTTGTAGTCGGACAGCCCCTCGGGCGTCAGGCCATGAAACAGGACCGTGCCGCCGCGACTCCAGAAGGCTTCGAGCTTGTCCATGCTCCCGGTCAGAACCTTCAAATTGGCCGGCGTCGCAGAGAGCACGGCGATCTTCTTGTCCGGATCGCCGATGGCGGAAAGGACATCGGCCGCCCTGGCGTACTGAACGCCGATGGCGTCCATCGCCTTGCCAAGTTGCTCATCCTCGATCACGGCCGAGACATTCGCAACCTCTTGTCTGTAGCTGCGGCCGTACTCGACCAGGTTCGCCAAGACCGTCTGAGCGACGGCCGACTGCTCCAATTTCGCCCCGATGGCGAGCTGGCACAGGATCATCACGCCTTTGCCGACAGGCACCTCGACCAGGGCGCTATTGACCAGACGCGGGCCGACCTGGACCAGGCTCTTGCCGCCGCGAACAGGCTTGAAATAGGCGTTGCGGTAGACCCAGTGATCGCCCGGCCATGTGAAAAAGTCCTTGTCCAAGAGCCCCTTGAGGACCGGATGGGAGGAGTCCTCGATGAACGCGGTCTTGCCGTCGGCGGCGGGCACCTCCATGCCGAAGTCGTTCCGATGCGTCCGTTCCGCCGGCTCCATCTCGGCCGGCAGGGCCTGGTACTTCAGAACGTTCGCCTGATCGAGCACGATGACCGCTTTGCCCGTGGAGGCGAAGGCCGCCAACGTTGTCGATGTGCTTTCGCCCTCGCTCAAGGCATCGGGGCCGATGACCAGCACCTTGTTCTGCGGCAGGTTTTCCAGACTGGAGACCCGGACGCCACCGAGGAACGCCGTGAGCTTGCCCTTGGGATCGTAGACCGCGACTTCGCCTGCTCCTTCAGCCTTCGCCGCCGGCAGCACGGAGACTGCTTTGACATCCCGGAAGACCTCTCTGCCCTTGACCGAGAGAATCAGGAGCAACTCGCCTTCCTGGCGAGTGGTCGCCTGGGGCATGGGGATCGTTTCGTCGAACTTCTCGGGCGCCCCGGGCCTCACCTCGTGCCGCGAGGTCTTGCGATAGACCTCTTTACCGTCGATCGTCAGCCTGCGGGTGAAGGTGATCGTGTCGGCGTACTGCGTGTCGTTGAAGACGCCGAAGGTGCGAACGACATTCTGGCCCGAGCCGAACGTCCAGTCCCACTGCCGCACGAAGACGGCCCGAGGGGCATTCGCGATGCGGGATCGTTCTCCGCCTTCGCCGCCCAGCCAGAAATGCCAGCCGGCGTAGTAGTCGCCCCAGCGGTAACCCTCCTGCAGCATGCGATAGCATGTCGCAACCGCCTCACGAGTCGCGGCCTTGCCCTGGAAGGCGACCTCGCCGCCCCACATCGCGTAATCGGCCGGGTTGATGCCGGTGGCGAAGAAGTCCTCGCCGATGTAGCGAGGCCGGGCCATGTCCCACTTCCAGCGACCCCGGCCGCCGCCTTCGACAAACGGCTCGTAGGCCAAGTCGGGATAGCGGACATCGAGCGTGGCCACGTAATGGTCGCCGTGAACGCCGAGCGTGTTGTTCTTCATCGCCCCGCCGCCGTCCGTCATGACGCTCCGCGTCGGATCGGCGGCCATGACCGCGTCGTGACACCTGGCGATCTGGGCCTCGTACTGGTCCATCAGCGGGCTGCTGCCCAGCAGGTTGATCAAGTTGATGAAGGCGAACTCGTTCTCGATCGACCAGATCTGGATCGACGGGTGATTCCGCTCGCCCTTGACCTGGGCGACACACTGGTCCCGCCAATTCTGCATGAGCTTGACTTTCATCTCCGAGCCGCCCTGCTTGGCGCGAATCTCGGGGTCGCTCTCGGAGAAGTTCGAGCCGATCGCCTCGCCGTCGAGGGAGCAGTTGCGGCGGACGACAAGGCCATTTCGGTCCATGAAATCCAGGGCCTCGGGAGGCTCCAAGCCGTACCAGGTCATCTTGTCTCCGGCCTGTCCGGCGGTCGCATAGCGCATCAAGCGGACGTTGGCCCGCCGGTACGCCTCGACGAAGCTCTCCGGCGTCGTCCCGGCGTTGCCGATCAGGTCCGCCCACAGATGCCAGACGACGCCATTGAGCGTGAACTTGCGGCCCTCGATCTTCCATTGGCGATAGCCGAAAATCGTCTCTTTCGTATCCACCGCCTTGCCGTCGATCGCGACAACGGTTCGGAGCCGGTAGAGATTGGGCGTGTCCGGCCACCAGAGCCGCGGATTCTCCCAGCCGTCGTTGAGCGTGACGGTCTGCGTCTTGCCGGCGCCGAGGGCGAAGGGTTTGGCGGCGAAGACTTTTTCAACCTGCCCGGTCGCGTCATCGACAGCCTCCCACCGGATCTCGCAGGCGACATCCCGCCCGGCGTTGTTCGTCAACATGACGTCGGCTTCGAGCTGTCCTTTGTCCACAAGCGGTTTCACGAAGACGTCGGACGCATAGACCTCGCCGGCCGCGATGAATTGCGGCGTGCAGAGGATGCCCGACTGCGGCGAGTTCCAGATGGGGTAATCCAGGTCCTGGAAGCCATCGTGGAAGAACTTCAACGGCGTGTTGAACGTTCTGCGGAGCTTGAGCGGCCGATCCGGGTCCGCCGTTCGGGCGTACCAGGCGTCGCGGATGCCGACCCAGACCTCGTTCGTCTGTCCTGGCTTGATCCCCTTGGTCACGTCGATCTGGAACCGGCAGAACGGGTTCTTCTCGAAACCGCAATAGACGCCGTTCACGAAGACGGTCGTGTTCAGGCTGTTTTCGGGAAAATCGAGATAGAACGACCGGCCGGCCAGACTCGCCGGCACGTGGAACTTCGTG
>JBDKUU010001154.1:0-6402 GCA_039679525.1 Phycisphaerales bacterium
AGCCAGTCCGGAATCGGCAGCAGCACGCGGAGCCAGACGGGCAGCGGCCAGTATAGCAAGAGCGGCACGACAAGCGGACAGTCGTCGAGCACGTTCGGCGGCCAATCCTCCTCTACCCAGCAGCAAAGCACAGGCGACTACCCGGCCCTGGGTTATGTGCCCGGCCAGGATCGCCAGCAGCGGCAGATGGGCCAGGGACAGGGCGGATCCAACGACAAGGTGCTCGCGCATCGAATCGCCATGCAGCTCCAGCAGCAGCTTTCGAGCGGCCAGATGGTGTACGTGATGGATCCTGACGCCATCTACGTCCACGCGACCCAGGGCACGATCACACTCCACGGTTCGGTGGACGACCAGAGCCAGAAAGAGCAGGCCGAACAGGCGATCTGGAACATTCGCGGCGTCCAGAACGTCCAGGACCAGTTGACCGTGGGCGGCCAGCAGTCGCAGCAGCAGTACGGGCAGCAGTCCAGCCAGCAGCAGTCGCAGCAGTACGGCCGACAGACCGGCCAGCAGCAGCCGATGAGCGCCTCCGATCAGAAACTGGCGCAGCAGATCCAGCAGCGGATTCAAAACCAGTTGTCCAGCTCGAATGTCGACGTGACGGTCAGCCGGGGCACAGCCACGCTGCAGGGGTCCGTCCAGGACAATAGCCAGAAGCAACAGGCTGAGCAGATCGCTCGCTCGATCAGCGGTGTCCAGAATGTTCGGAACAACATCACACTCGGCGGCCAGGGCGGCGAGTATCCTGCCCTCGGCTATGTCCCCGGACAGGAAGACCAGACGACGGGACAGGGAGCGACGCAACAGGGCGCGGGGACGACCGGAATCGCCGGCGACGCCCGGTGCATCCAGGTGTTCAAACAGGGCCTCACCAACCAGAACCTCCAGAGCATCGCCCAGAATGTCTATGTGACCTGCAATCAGGGGACCATGGCTCTCTACGGCTATGTCAAGAGCAACGATGAGAAGGACCAGCTCGAGAAGGCGACCAAAGCCGTCCCGGGCATCAAGAAAGTCGAGAACAATCTCATCGTGAAGAAGGAGGGCTGGCAGCAGAAGTCCGACTCGGAGATTCAGCAGGACGTCGAAAACCAGCTCTGGTGGAGTCCCTACGTCGACAGCGACAAGATCCACGTCTCCGTCCAGAACGGCGTAGCAACGCTCACGGGGCAGGTGGACAACTGGGACGCCATGCGGGCGGCCGTGAAGAACGCCTACGATGGCGGCGCCAAACGCGTCAAGAGCCAGATCCAGATCACGTCGTCCGATCAGTCCGGCCAGCAGTCGGGGACCGATCAGGGCACGATGAGCGGAACCTCCGGCACTGGGACATCCGGAACCAGTGGATCGTCCGGAACGGGCGGTTCGTCGGGAACGAACGAATCGTCGGATACCGGCGGTACGTCGGGCTGGCAGTAAGAGTCGCGTTGAAACGAATCCAGTAGAGCAGTGTCTACGGTATCCCAGGGGCCTCGGCGGCATGTCGAGGCCCCCTTTCTATTCGGATCCGCCCCTGCGGCGGACGATCTCCACGCCCACAGTCCTGGCAAAACGCAAGACGCCGGGCTTTTCCACGATCACTCTGACGCACTCGACCCGTTGACGCTTGAGGCATTCATCGGCGATCCGCTGGGCCAGGGCTTCGATCAAACGGTATTGCGAGTTCTCCGCTGCTTCGAGAACCTGTCTTTTGAGCGAGCTGTAGTCGACGCTGTCGGCCAGTGCGTCCGTCCTTCCCGCCCGGCGGAGATCCACCTGCAGCTCGATTTGGACAAGGAGCTCCTGTTTCTCCCGCCGTTCCAGCTCGTCCACGCCGATGATGCAGCGAATCGCCAGATCGCGGATGAAGATCCGATCCGACGTCGGGAAGGCCGTGTCGTCAGTCATACAGGTGTCCCTTCATGTGGTACCCGCCGTCGACGTAGAGGACTTGGCCCGTGACGAAGCGGCTGCGGACCAGGTACAGCATGGCGTCGACGACATCCTGCGGACCGCCGTAGCGGTTCAGCGGACAAGCGTGGGCCAGCCGCTGCAAGTAGCTTTCGTCCTCCCCCACCGGCGGCAGGATCAGGCCCGGCGCGATCGCATTGACGGCGATGCTCGGCGCCAGTTCGAGGGCGAGCATCCGCGTCAGCGTCAGGAGAACTCGTTTGCTGATGTGATAGGACGCGTGCTCCCTGTCGTACACGGTCACCCGAGTGTCGAGCAGGTTGACGACGTGTCCCGCCGTCCCCTGCCTGCCCATCTCCCGCGCCAGCGTCAGCGGCGCCAGGGCGTGGACGCGGAGATTCAGCAGAACCGATTCCTCGCTCGCCTCCCAGAGCGTGTCCCGCTCGTAGAACGAGGCGTTGTTGATGAGAATGTCGATCGGGCCGGCCTTCGCGACGGCTTGCGGAAAGAGCTGCTTCACCTGCTGTTCGTCCGCCAGGTCGCCCTGCAAAGGCCAGGCCGAACCCCCTGCCTGCCGAACTTCGTCGCACAAGGCGACGGCCTGGGCCTCGGAGTGGTTGTGATGCACGACGATCTTCGCGCCTTGCCCTGCCAAACCCAGCGTCAGGGCCCTGCCGATGCGTCTGGCCGCCCCGGTGACCAGGGCGGTCCTGCCGGCCAACGAGATGATATTCGGATCGTTCATGATCGGTCAAATTCCGCTCGTCACTCCAGGCCGGCCAGCCAGTTGGCTGCAAACAGGGCCAGATCCGCCGGGTCCACCGCGCCGGACTTGTCGAGGTCCGCCCCGTCGCAGAAGGCGTTCGCCTCGCTGCAATTGCCGTCGCGCCACTTCATGGCGAACCAGGCGAAGTCGGTGAAGTTCACGCCGTCCGGACATCGCAGGTCCCCCATGGGAATCTGCCACTGGAGGATCGGATAGCTGACTCCTTCGCACATCGTCCACGCCGAGCCGAAGTCCCAGTTCATCCACAGGTACGGATCGCCCGTCTTCATCTCGGCAGTCGTCTTGCCCGTTCCGCCGACGCTCGTCGCCTGGCCGCTGGACTGGGTGTCCCACAGCGATCCGACCACATCGCCCAGGGCTCTCTGCTGTCCCACGAGTCCGCCGGCGTAGTCATCGCCGGTGACTCTCCCGACGCTGTAGCACCGAAAGACCACGCCGGCCGACACCTGCCCGACGAGGCCGCCGACATACACGCCGCCGTCCACGCGACCGGCGGCGTAGCACGAATCCGCCCGGCCGAACTCCTTCATCATCCCCCCTGCGAGCCCGCCGACGCTGTCGTTCCCGGCGACTCCGGCTTTCGAATAACAGCGGGTCACGACGCCCCCGCCGATGCTCCCCACCAGCCCGCCCACGTACCGGTTGCCGGAAACGCTGCCGGTCGACCAGCAGGCGTACACGCTGCCGTCGACATACCCGACGAGGGCCCCCACTTCATTGTTCCCCGATATGTTCACCTGGGTCGCAGAACAGCCGGATATTGCGCCGCTTTCCTGATATCCCACAAGAGCCCCGGCGCCCACCGTGCCGGCCACGACCTTGGCCCCGACCAGGTGCAGGTTCATGATCGTGCCCGTCGAATACTGGAACAAACCGACGTACTGAGACTGCATGTCCCTGTATCGGAACCCGCGAATGGTCTTGCCGTTGCCGTCGAAAGTCCCGTTGAACGACTGGTTGGCGTTCGAGCCCACGATGACCCAGTGGCCGATCGGATGGAGGTTCGTCTGATCGTACGCGGACAGGTCGATGTCGTTGACCAGCTTGAATTGCCGCTCCCAGTCGGCGGGGGTCTGCCCGATCAGGACGAACTGCTCCGCGGTCTGGATGAGATAGGGATCGCCTTCGGCGCCGCTGCCTCCGCCGTACGTCGCCGCGACCCCGGCCGACGGAAGCCAGGCCAGGAGGACGGACAAGCCGGCGAACACGCGCCAACGCGAACCACGCGGATTGAGAGAGCGATTCATCTGGTTCCTCCTTCAAAAAGAGCCGACCCAATCGTCCAAATCACAGCCCTATCATAGCAAATCCTTCAGTCCTCTGTCGAGATCGTTATAATGGCGGAATGACCGAGCAGACAACGATACCGACGGAAGGCGTCTTCGCCGTATACAAGGACGAGGGCCTGACCTCGCACGATGTGATCGATCTGGTCCGCAGCGCCACGCATGAGAAACGCGTGGGCCACGCCGGCACGTTGGACCCTTGCGCCAAGGGCGTGCTGGTCGTCGCGGTCGGCCGGGCCTCGACCAAGACGCTGGGCGAAATCACCGGAAGCGAGAAGGAATATGTAACGCGGGTCAAACTGGGCTGGCGAAGCACCACCGACGATCGCGAAGGCGACAAGGAGGAGGTTCAGGTCGCGCAGATCCCCGGCGAAGAACAGGTTCGAGCGGCGTTGGCGGGCTTCGTAGGCGTCATCAACCAGCGGCCTCCCATCTACTCGGCCCTCAAGATCGGCGGACGGGCGGCGTACAAGTTCGCCCGGGCCCAAAAGCCGATCGAGCTGTCGCCGCGTCCGGTCGAGGCCAAAGTGGTCGAGTTGATCCGGTACGAATGGCCCTGGGTGGACGTCCGGCTGGTCACCGGCTCCGGATTTTACGTGCGGGCGTTCGCCCGGGACTTGGGCGAAGCGCTGGGCACAGGCGCATACATGACGGAGCTGGAGCGAACCCGCGTCGGTCGGTTCACGAGGGAGCAGGCGGTCTCCATTTCGGACCTGAAACGCTCGCGCGACAGCGTCTGAAATCCCGAGCTACTCGCCTCTGTCGATCGGCGAAATGGACAGCGAGAGAGCGATGAACGCAAGGACACCAGGGATGCTCGCGATTCTCATGTCCAACCCCTCACAAAATCAAGTCGTGGGCTCCAGGGCCGGCGCCACTTCACGGACCCGGACGGGCTCCGGATGCCGGCGAAGCATCCAGAAGCCCAGGACGCCGGAGATCAGGTACCCTGCCGGGGTAAGCCACAGGATGGGGCCCGTCCCCACGCGATCGGCCACCACGGCGAGGATCAGGAAGACGATCATGGCGATTCCCCAGGTTCCGCCGACGATGAGGGCCATGCGAAGGCCCAGACTCACGCCGTACGCTTCGCGGGCCAGGGTGATTGTCAGAATGTACGCGGACATCGCGGAGAAGCCCACGCCGAACAGCAGCCAGCGGGCCGCCGGATGCCGGACGAAGATCATGTAGAGCAGCATGAAGGGAAACGACAGCAGGAAGGCCCAGGCGGAACAGGTCAAGCTGCCCTTGCGGTGCGCGATGACGGCCCAGAGGAATGGGCCCACGCCGCCGCCCCAGCCGAACAACGCCGTCGAAAACCCGCCAGACGTCAGCCCGAAGCCCAGCTCATTCAGGTAGGTCGGAGCCAGTTGCTGGACGATGGTCGTAGACACTGCCGCCGGCAGACCGATTCCCAGCACTTGCCAGAATGGCAGCGTTCTGGGCGCGGCTTGGGCATGCCCGTGGTTCGCGTTCGGACCGGCCTGCTCAGTGGAGAGATGCACCCTCGCGAGAAACAGAGCCAGGATGCCTCCGATGGGACACAGAACCAGGGGCCATAGTCCCTTGAGGTCGTAGGAATCGACCAGAAGCGCCGAGATCATGCCGCCGCTGGCGAATCCGAAGAAGCCGGACGTCATAAAGACCGCGGTGCCCAGGGCCGGCGCGATCCGATCGAGCGTGTGGATCGCCCGCAGCCCCTCCGGGTGGGCGACCGCGATTCCAGATCCGCTGACGACAGCGAAGGCAAAGAGCAGCGCCACGCCTCCGGGCGACCGGGGGGCCAGAAAGATCAGACAAATGGTCGCGGCCAGAATGAGCCCCATCTGAAGAAACAGCGGCGAGGTCTTATCCGCCCGCATCCGCCCGGTCAGGATCTGCATCCCGTTCGACGCGAAGGACAGCGTCGCTGTGATGAAGCCGGCGGTCGAAAGCGTGATCGCAAATTCGTCGCGAATTACCGGCAGAATCGCCGGGAGCATGGTGCCGAACATATCCACGAGGAAATGAATGCCCGAGAGGACGATCAGTTGGGCCCACTGAACCCGTACGGAAAGCTTGTTCATACGTACCCTGTTGCACTCCGAAACGCCCGGAAACGGGCATAAGCCGAACAGCATAGCGAATTCGCGAAGAAGTGCAATGTGTAGGCCGTGATCGCGATGGGTTTGGACAACGGGCCGCGGTCACGTATTCGACGGCAATTCGCGACGCCGCGAAGTCACGGGGCTCGCTCGCCGGGCGTCTTGCCGCCGGCCTTCGGGTCGCCCGTCCCGGCGCCGTCCCTGATCCTGACGAGCCGTTCCTGCTCTTTGTGAATCTGCACGGCGTACCGGTTCGCGGCCTTCACCGAGTTGAACTTGCCGAGATGCCTTCCCGTCCGGAGATACTGCTGAACCGCCTCCTCGTTCGACATGATCCGCCCGTCCTCGCTGA
>JBDKUU010001155.1:0-3843 GCA_039679525.1 Phycisphaerales bacterium
CGGAACAGGTCAGTCAGTTCCTTCGGAATACTCTCGGCTTTGGAGAACCGCCTCCGAATCCTCCACCACGTCACCATGCTGTGGGCCCATGCGAGTTCTATGGTCACGTCCTTGAGAGCCTCTAGGAATCCGCCAGACAACGTATCCTCGATCTGGACGATCAGGGGACGAATCGAATCTTCGGCCACCAATAGGGGACGTATCTTCTGCATGAGTGCGAAGAACTCATCCTTGGACCGAAGGCGGAATCCAAGAATAGGATCTACTGCCGCAACGAGATTCACAGCCTCGTTGTATCTCCGCTGAAGGTCATCCTGCTGCGGGAAGACAGCATCAAAGGCTGTCCTGAGAGCGACCTCCGCTTCCGGCGGAATAGAGGAACGCTTTTTGATCTCGCCGATTACTGCGGTAATTCCCCAGAGCCTATGTCGAAGCTCCAACAAATCCGCTATTGCCTTAGCGAATGGTTTTCGTTCTTCCCGGCGCAACCTGAGCCTGTCACCAACTTCTTTGAGGGACCAGCCCACCAAAAGCGTCACAATACCAGCCCAATAATCCACGTTCATAGCAGCTTTCCATTGACGGACTCTGCAAAGCGGAACTCCGCTACTCTCTCGGACGGTCGCGAACTCACCGGCTACCCAGTTCTGGACCGGCCACCGACAGAGTATATCATGAATCTCCCGAGTTACAAACTCGCTTGTGCTCCGCAGAACAGCACTCTCACATCGGTGGAAGGCTGGTTTGGAGCCCTGTGTGGTGTCGCTGTCTGCGAAAGGCTTCCTTGCTGAACTGCTGGTGGACGAAGGGGGGCAGAGAAACGCTTGCAGAATACTTGCGACCTATTGGGCAGGCCGGTACACTCGGGGGCCAGATGGAACGCTCGGCAGGAATGTCCCAACAACATCTATTGCGGAGTCGACAGGATGAATTCGATCAAGGGTTCCAGTGGCGGTCTTTGGCGTCTTTCAGTTGTCGCGGGTTTGCTGATGTCCCTGGCGGGAGGGCGGGTCTGTCTGGCCGATCTGTTGGGGGACTTGGCTAAGCCCCATGATGGGCGGAGCATGCGGGCTACTTCTACTCGTAAGATTGGGGCGGATGGGAAGCCGGACCCGAATGGGGCGCCCGATCCTAACAGCAATTCCGACAATTCCAATGTCGCGCCGGGACAACGGAAGATTCTGCTGGATGCCAAGGGGCCGGGCGTCATTACGCATATCTGGATGACGTTCCTGGGGCCTGAGCGCCAGAACTGGGCGAAGAATGGTTCGGCCAATCATCAGGAGATGCTGCTGCGGATGTATTGGGACGGAGCTGAGAAGCCCGCGGTCGAAGCGCCGGTGGGGGACTTCTTCGCCAATAGCTTCGGCAAACGCAGCTCGGTGGTCAGCCTGCCGGTGATCGTCGAGGACGCGGACTCCTACAACTGCTTCTGGAACATGCCGTTCCGCAAGTCGGCCCGGATCGAGATCGTCAACCAGAGTGAAAAGCAGATCAGCCTACTCTACTATAACATCGACTGGATCAAAAAGGACAAAATCGCCAAGGACACGCCGTACTTCTATGCCCAGTACCGTCAGGAGTACCCCGCCGAGCACGGCAAGGACTATGTCGTGCTCGACACGCAGGGCAAGGGACATTACGTCGGCACGGTCCTGAGCGTGCGGACGCGGAGCCCCTCGTGGTTCGGCGAGGGCGACGAGAAGATCTACATCGACGGCGAGTCGAAGGCCTCGATCTGGGGCACCGGCACCGAGGACTACTTCCTCTCGGCCTGGGGGCTCAAGACGACGAGCACGCCGTACTTCGGCGTCCCGTACTTCGATCAGTGGGGCATCGTCGGCGGGCACACCTCCGCCTATCGCTGGCACATCGCGGACCCGATCGTCTTCAACAAGGGCATCAAGGTGACGTTCGAGCATTTCGGCTGGATCTCGCCGGACGAGAACCCGCAGTTCAAGACCCACAGTTGGAACGAGCGGGAGGACGATTATTCGAGCGTGGCGTTCTGGTACCAGACGGGGACGCCCACGTTCACCGCCCGCGCCCCGCACGCCCGCGAGCGGACGCTGCCCAACCTGGATCGGACGATCCTCGCAAAGGATTTCGCCGCCGAGCAGTACCACGGGCCGGGCGAAGTCGTCGTTCAGAATTTGGACTTCTATCCCGATGGACACCTGTTCTACAAGCCCGAGCAAGCCGAGAAGGGCTGGATCGAGATTCCGTTCGAGGTCGAGAAGAAAGAGCCGAAGCGGCTGCTGCTGGTGATGACCCGCGCCCCGGACTACGGCCGGTACCAGGCGTCGCTCAACGGCGTGAAGCTGGGCGGCATGATCGACCTGTACAGTCCCGACCTCTCGACCTGGGAGTACCACCTGTTGGACTTCTGGCCCGAGCCTGGCAAGTACACGCTGCGGCTGGACTGCGTGGGCAAGGCGCCGGTCTCCAGCGGGGACTATCTCGGCATCGAGTCGGTCCGGCTGCGGGAACGTCGTCCCCGCGTCGTCGAGTACCATCACGAGGCGGACAAGGACTGGCGGACCAATCCGACGTTGTATGAATGAAGATGGTGTGCACGGCACACCCTACAAAACCCAAGATAACGCCTGACGGCGTCACTACCAACGAGCAGAGGTCGGCCAGAACACGGTGGGGGCGGTGAGTTCGCTGGGGGCCAGCCCCCAGACCCCCGGCATTTTGCGCTTTGGGCCAATGGCACGATGGCCTCGAAGTCTCGGCTCGATGGCGGTTGTTCTCCAAGGGCCCCGGCGGTGTCTTCCTGGCGCAAGAGCGTCGCGTCGTCGAAGCGGCGTCATCTTGCCTTTCCTTTTTTCGTGCTGCTGGCTCAAAGCGGCAAAATGCCGGGGTTTCAGGGGCAGAGCCCCTGAGATCGACCCTCAACCTGCGGCCGCGGGGCGAGCCTTGCCGCCGAATGCCGGCCGCGCCGAACAAACGTTGATGGAACGGGGATTTCCTTGACAGGGACCGGCTCGTCTTCTACCCTTGTTTGCTCGTGTGGCGGCCCTTCGTGCAGGGTCGCGCGGGCTCAGGAGTACGAGCCGGGGGCGTATGGGTAAGAGGCCGATGACCAGAGGACGCAAGACTGAGGACAGAGGACGGATTGTGTTCTGCGATGCGTGCAGAGCCCCGGACGCGGACCGTTCGTCGCCGTCCTCCGCCATTTGTACTTTGTCCTCCGTTCCTCGGGACAGGAGGGGCACATGAACGATAATCGGATCACCTGCCCGAACTGCCAGGCGCAGATCGAGATCACCGAGGTCATCTCCAGCCAACTGAGGGCGAGCATTCGCGGCGAGCTCGACGCGGAGATCAACGCCGCCCGGCAGAAGCTCAAACAGCAGCAGGACGAATTGGCCCAGCAGCACAAGCAGCTTCAGCAGAAGGCCGAGGCGGTGGACGAGCAGGTCCGGGCCAGGCTCGGCGAGCAGAAGCAGCAGCTCGAACGCAAGATTCGCGAGCAGATGCTCGTCGAGATCAAAGACAAGGATGAGCAGCTCAGCGAGATTCGAGGCCAGCTCAAGGTCGCCCAGGAAAAGGAACTGGCGATCCGCAGGAAAGAGCGGGAGATCGAGCAGCTCAAAGTGCAGCTCGATCAGCGGGGCTTGGAGCTTGAGCAGAACCTGCGGAAGAAGCTGGAGGCCGAGCGAGCGGGCCTTATTTCGCAAGCGAAGGAAAAAGCAAAGCAGGAACTGGCCGTGGAGTTGAAGGATCGTGAGACGGCTCTGGCCGAACTCCAGGCGAAGGTGCAGCAGGCGACCGCCAAAGAACTCGCATTCCTCAAGGAGAAACGCGACCTGGAGGAGAAGCTTCGCAGCGCCGACC